>QMVO01000251.1 GCA_003661125.1 Methanosarcinales archaeon | reverse complement strand
CCGCGCACCCAGATCATGGCGAACTGGCCCGGGTTGAATGAAAAGTTCTTATCAAAGTAGAGTGTTGTGACCCGCTCGCTCTCCTTCACAACCTCGGTCACCTCAACGCTCAATGGCTTCATCTCTCCACACCTCTTTGGCTTTTTGAACAAAATCTTTTAGAATATCTAACAATTTAACCATCTCTGCAAGTTCATTCTCTTCAATTTTATAGTATTCGTGAGCTATCAGATTTCGGTTTACGGATAAAAAAAGTTGCCGAAGGCAATTTGGGAAAATCTCTGATCTCCCTTTTATCTGCTGTTAAGTGATCGAGCGTAAGCTAGGCAAGGCAACAAAGTTGCCACAGAGTTCGGCTTGGTGGTTATCTTATTCATGTATTTTGACTCCGTCACATTATTCTTTTTCTATTACTAAAACACAAGTCTAATTTATCTGGTAAAACTCTGAATCCTGTACCGTGGTCATGCGGTCTTCCATCTGGATATTGTCCGATCCGTATATCCACAAGAATAATTCCCTCTCTCAATAAACGAACAAAACTATCAAAATTAAAACCGCTTAACAGCCATGCTTCGTTAAACCAAAATTCTTCATCAGAACCTTTCCCTCGCGTTTCTGCCTTCACATAAAGCAATTTTGGGAGTTTTCTTTCAAAGGAGTTCCTTAGTGTCTCTTTATCCCAATAACCTACAATTTCGTCCTCAGCAGTTATAAGATTTATACGATCTTTTTGAATATCAATCTTAAAACCGGGTTTCCCTTTAAGTGTATTAAATACCATCGCATTAACAGTAGTGTGCAATTCTTTTCTCTTATTTCCTCGCGCAGATTCGTATCCAAATCTTTCCAACAAAGCAGAATTTGCTTTAGGTGGTAAGGGAGATTTTGTAAAGAGTGTGAGCATGCTTTTAGCGTTTTTTCGTGCAGATTTTAATTCAATCATTGTGGCGTTTGGGCCTGGTATATTATTTTCCTCTATTTCCAATAGGTCTTCTAATGTTTTGCCAATACCTGTATTTCCAGCTCTGTGGGTTTTAATATAACCCCTCTTTTTTATCGCTTTTAATCTTTGTATCAGCTCATTATATCCAATCATAATGGCGGCCTCCAAAAATCAAGTATGTATTCAAACGTGGTGCTAAGGGTTATGTAGTTACTTGGCCATCCAAAAATACCAACTCTGTTTACCAGATTTCTCTTATCCCAGATAATTATATTTCTAAGCTCATATCCTACTTTTTCCATCGCCTCAATAATATAACTGTGTGTTGGATATCTTCGATTATTTTCCCATAAATCATTAACGTTGATTACACAGTGAGCTTTTGGCTTCAAAAGGGGTAATATACATTTATAAATCTCGGCAAGCGCCTCTATATATTCTTTTAGTTTCATTGTGCCAAGGTCTCTTGGATTATCTGAATATTGCTGCACTTTTTTATAGTGTTCATTCTTACGAAGGTCACTACGAAGGCTCTTATTTAATCTTTCATGATTCAACATATTAGCATAAGGAGGAGAAGTAACACATAAAGATATAGTTTCCTCATCAAGATATTGAGGAATATTGAGTGCATCATCACAAATTGCTATTTGCTTTGTATTTTCTGTAAAAAGAGACATATTTAACTGTGCAAGTCTTTTATTAGCATAATCAATGTATTCAGGGTTGAGGTCAAAACCAACTGCATTCCTTTCTAAATCTCTTGCTGCTATAAGAGTGGTGCCAATACCAACAAATGGATCTAACACTAATTCTCCTTTATGTGTAAAAAGTTCAATACATTTTTTAGGTAAAGCTATGGGAAAAACAGCAGGATGAATATCTTTATCTCTAATATCTCTTTTTTCGTAATATAATTCCCAAATAGCAACTTGTCCTTTAACCCACTCCTTTGGAGTGAGGCAATTTATATGACTATCTGGGCAAGAACAGGTTTTCCTGAAGTTAATCTCTATTTTTTTCATTTCTACCTTCCTCCATTATAGTATTTCTCCATGAGTTTTTAAATCCTTTGTTAAACCGCCAAGCCGAATTTCACTTAACTTAAAAATATCAGTCTCTTTGTAGCATTGAATACTTCTTCTGCCATCATCTGGTTTTGATGAAGTAGTTCAAATATTTCCCTGTAGGTTGATGGAAAGCCGAGTCGTTTCTTGGTGACTATATATTCCCCAATCTCAATGATTGCATTCACAGTCTGAAAACATTCCATTGCAAGCGTGTTATACACAAGATAATCCGAAATATCTTTCTTATTCAACTTTTTTGCATTTTTAAAGTGGTTCTCGAATCTCAGAATGTTCTCCAAAAGCTTCATCTCAACACTCCGGATGCTATTCTCTGGTACATCCAGGAAGTCTCCAGGTAATTCCTCAAGACGTCCATCTTTATCTTGAAGAGATATTCATCATCCCGGCTGAAGATCTCTCTTCCATCTTTTAAGACTTCAAACTGGATATGAAGGGGGAGACGGTGGAAGAGCACAACATCAATCTTCCTGGAGTACAGGCTTCCGATTTCAGCCTCTGCTTCAGGATCAGGACTCTTCAGAATTACTGCTATGTCCACATCAGATAATGGTTTCTCTGTATCCTTTGCATAAGAACCAAACAGAAATACTGCTACTGCCTTGGAACAAGTTTTTATCTGCTCCACCATCTTTTCCAACAATTTTTCGAGTATATCTGCATCGGATGGTGTTTTGATTGAAAAATTGCTCATTTTTCCACCTTTCTTTTGATAGAGTGTTTTGGTTCTGGCATTTTAGTGGGTTTTTCAGAATGTGCGATTCCAACGATCTCGTCAAGCCTCATATCCTTCCTCTCAAGATACCTGCTGATGCCGTCACTGATCTCCTTAAAGATGTCGAGTCCTCTGTAGACTGCTGAACCGATCTCCACTGCGCTTGCGCCAGCCATCATCATCTCTACTGCGTCTTCCCATGAAGAGATCCCGCCAACACCGATTATCGGGATCTCGAGAGCCTGGTAGAGTTCGTAGACTGCTCTTACAGCAACAGGTTTTATTGGCGCGCCAGATAAGCCACCGAACCTGTTCGAGAGGATCGGATAACCGCTCTCGACGTCTATTGCCATTGCGCGCAGGGTGTTTATCGCCACAACAGCGTCAGCCCCGCCTCTCTCTGCTGCAAGCCCGATGGTTGCAATATCTCTCACGTTCGGTGTGAGTTTTACCCAGACTGGGAGGTCTGTCGCACTCTTAACGGAGCGTGTGACCTCTTCAACGATCATCGGGTCGCTGCCTATCTCGGCACCGTATCCCTCTGCGTGCGGGCAGCTCAGGTTGAGTTCGAAGCCGTCCACATCTCCGCTCATCGCGGTTGCGATCTCTCTAAACTCCTCAGGTCTTCCGCCGAAGATGCTTGCCACGATCGGGACATTTGCCTCTCTTGCAATCTTGATTTCATCCATGAAATTCCTGTAAGAGGGGTTCTGGAGTCCCACAGCGTTTATGAAGCCATCTTCGAGCTCCACGACGCATGGATTTCTGTATCCCTCTCTTGGCACAAGACCGAGCGACTT
>QMVO01000250.1 GCA_003661125.1 Methanosarcinales archaeon | reverse complement strand
AGAAAGGTGATGAAAGGTGAGGCAATTACTTCTTCCATAATTCAAACATGTATGACTTTTTTATCTAAGGATTTTCGTTTGATTTGAAAGAATAAAATGAAGAAAGTCATACTTTATGTACAACAAGAACAAGTGAAACAATTACACATAAGAAGATAATAATGGAAGTGGAAGAGACGACGAGTATACAGCCTTTCAGCCTTTTAGTATTAGTGAGATATATAAAAGGATCGAAGATTTTAGTGGGACGGTGAATAAGTTAGGTTTTGAGGTTAGTATACTTAAGGGATAGAGTTGATGGCATGGAAAGAAAGATAGAATTATCACCAGTGAGTATTAGAATTGTAGAGGTAAGGGAGACGACAGTGGAAGAAGCAAAAGAAAAGATTTTGGAATATTATAAAAAGCATGAGGGTGAAAGCATTTATTCTGATGATGTAGCAGATGAACTTGGACTTGATTTAAAAATTGTAATGCAGGCTGTAGAGGAACTCATCAATGAAGGGAAGCGGGAGGAGGTAAAATAATGCCTACTTATTACAATCGTGGAGATGCTATAGAAGGAGACCGTATTGTTTGCCAATTTATAATCCAGTACATATGTCAGAATGGAGGATAAAAGACCGACTATATTGGTATATATAAAGATTGGTGATAAACATGAGCATGAAAGAAGAGGAGTTAGAGGAATTGGTGAAGAAGATAAAAGCGAAGGCTTTGAAAGAAGAAGCGAAGAAGAGAGGGATAAAGACCGCTTGCATGAAGAAGATAGACATTGCCAGGCAACTACCCAGGGAAGTACTGGAAGAACTTCGTACCAAGCAAGCGTAGATAGAATCATCACTAGACCGAGAATACGGTAATGGTTCGCATTGGCGTTCACGTCTCGATTGCAAAAGCGATAGATAAGGCAGTGGATCGAGCGATAGCGAAAGGTTGTGATACATTCCAGATCTTTACGAGAAACCCCCGAGGGTGGAAGCTTAAGGAGCTTACAGCTAGTGAAGCAAAGCGATTCACTGAGAAGGTTGAACATTCCGGGATATTCCCGCCAATAGACCATATGCCTTACCTCCCAAATCTTGCTGCACCAACCGATGATGTTTATAAGCGGTCCGTGGCATCTCTTATTGAAGAATTGAGACGGTCTGACGCTTTACATATCCCATACCTCGTCACTCACCTTGGGAGTCATCGCGGCTATGGCAAAGCAGAAGGTCTTCAGAGAATAGTGGATGCAATTAACACGGCATTCCGTGAAGTGGATAACGATGTGATGCTACTTCTGGAGAATACTGCCGGGTCAAAGAACAGCATGGGCGGGACTTTCGAGGATATTCGACATATTATGAACTGTATTGAGCATAAAGAACGAATAGGAGTATGCTTTGACACCTGCCACGGCTTTGTTGCCGGATATGATTTACGAACTGAAGAGAGCCTGAAAGCCACGATGCACCGTTTTGATGAGGTCATTGGACTTAAACATCTGAAGCTCATCCACCTCAACGATGCAAAAGCGGGTCTGAACTCGCGGCTGGACCGTCATGAGCATATTGGGCTTGGATATATAGGGGAGGAAGCTTTTCGCATAATTCTCAAGGAAGAAAACTTCAAGAATTTGCCGATGATCCTTGAGACTCCTGTTGATAGTCGGAGAGGAGATATCGAAAATATCCAGAAGGTGAGAGAACTTGCAGCCTGAGATGGCGGGAGGCAATTTGCTGCGATGATTTCTATGGGCAAAGCAGCACGACCCCGGCGATGTCACAAATAATAATACCGTCCACGCTTCTTCTGTTCCCTGTCCTTTGTCGAACCTATCTTATTTATTCTTGGACGAAGCGTAGATTCATCTCGCCTGAAAGTCACACCTAAATCCTGCAAAAACAAGTTCATCCCTTCTCGCATCCCGAAACACCCTCTTATCTCTCCCCGTACGCCTGGTTCACCCTCAAAGACCATCAACCTATCGCTCAACAAATCTATTAAATATATATCATGATCAACAATCAGCATTGATACATCTCTACGCTCCGCATACCGTCTGACAGTCTTTATCAGCCTTACTTTCTGCTCCACATCAAGATGCGCTGACGGTTCATCCAGCATATACAAAGATGCATCATGGCAAAAACAAGCAGCTATTGCCACGCTTTGTAATTCACCACCGCTGAGCTCTCTTATGTTCTTCTCCTCTAATTCTGATATTCCCAAAGGGTCTAATACCTCAATGATATCGTTTTCGCTTAATCCCCCTTTTAGCGAATAAATGAAATCCTTCACGCGCATATCCAACTCGCCCTTTATATACTGCGGCTTGTAAGAGACGGTAATATCACACGATATCTTCCCGGTTGTCGGCTTTATTTCGCCTGCTAATACTTTCACAAACGTGCTTTTACCAATGGCATTTCTTCCCACGATACCCAATATTTCCCTCTTCTCGATCCTCCCTGGCTTTACACCCAATACAAACCCGTCATATTTCTTCTCAAACCCGTCATATTCAATGAATACGCCTCTTTCTCTTTGTTTCTCCCTCGGTGGATGCGCGCTGAATTCTATTGGCTTATCGCGTATCCGAACGTTCTCTGCGTGTAAGAACCCACTCAAATATTCGTTTATTCCTCTATTCGTGCTCTTTGGCATTGTTACAACGCCATACTCGCCGGGCTTACCGTACAAGAGGTGCACATAATCAGCAAGCATGTCAAGGATAGCAAGGTCGTGTTCTACAACAACCACTGCTTTATCCTTCAAAACATCCTTTATCCCTTTTGCCACCCCCACGCGTTGATAAATATCCAGATAAGGCGTTATCTCGTCAAAGAAGTAAAACTCTGCATCTCTTATTATGGTAGCTATGACAGCGACTCTTTGCAGTTCGCCTCCGCTCAGCTCTTTTAAATCCTTCCCTAACGCCTTTTCGAGTTCAAAAGCCTTCACAAGCCGTTTTGATACTCCTGTTTTGTCTGTTCTTTCCAGTAACTCCTGAACTTTGCCCCGAAAGAATTCAGGAATTGCGTCCACGTACTGCGGCTTATATGCCATTTTTACTTTCCCTTTTGACAGCTTATCGAAGTAATTCTGCAACTCAGAACCGGCATATTTCTTTATTATCGCATTCCAGCCCGCTTCTGCCTCAAATCCCTCTTTGCCAAGGTTTGGAACTTGCAATCCAGATAATATTTTAATTGTCGTGCTCTTCCCTGTGCCGTTCTCACCGATCAGCCCCGCTATTTTACCTGGTTTTGGAATCGGCATTCCATAAAGGACAAACCCATTTTTGCCATATCTGTGCGTCTCTTCACCCTTAAGCTCCTCAGGCAAGCCGATTATAGAAATGGCGGTGAAGGGGCATTTTTTTATGCATATCCCGCATCCCTCACATAACTCCTCCGATATTACCGGTTTGCCATCGCTACCCAGAACCACCGTCTCCGTTCCTGTGCGCACCATCGGGCAGTATTTTATACATTCATACTCGCATTTCCGTGGCTGGCACTTATCCCTCTTCAATATCGCTATCCGCATTTTACGATTTTTTCT
>QMVO01000249.1 GCA_003661125.1 Methanosarcinales archaeon | reverse complement strand
CGCCGTTTGAAAGAGGCTAAAATTAATTTGAAGAAAGCACAGAAATGGATGGAGAGCAAAGATCCCAAATTTTACGATAAAAAAAACGTATCGATGAATTAAGAGCCAAACGTCCAAGAAAAGATAGCGGTGAAACATTATGGGGGAAAGATGTATGCCGAAAAAGTACCAAAGGTAGAAGCCAAACAGAACGTCAGAGGGGTATTCGAAATGCTATGTGCATACGATATCCACACTCATGAGGTGGTGCACGAATTTTACGACCACAAATCGCATGTAGAAGTCGCTAATATACTGACCAAATTAAAGCAGAGGAATAAGCATTATCGATTGTACGTAATGTTGGATTGTTGGTCTGCGCACATCACTAAAGAACTCCCGGAATTGTTGAACGGACAGGCGATAGAACTTGTTTATTTACCTACTACGAATGCCTCCTGGATGAATGATGTCGAAAGGGTATTTGCTGATATTGAAAAGAACGACGTCCTAGCAAATTCAAATAGCCCAACAACTGAGCATTTGCAAGAGCGAATTTCAAATTACTTAGAGGTGGAATATCCAAAGAAAATATGATCTACTATTTATGTCAAGATATATTTAAGAAATTTTCACCGCTTTTCCTAAAAATATTCAAACCTTGCTTTTGCAATTTGTTGTCGGAATGACTATAATTTAAGTTCGCCTCTATAAAAGTAAAAGCATAGAGGTGGAAAAATGATATATATATGCAGGACTTGAAATGAAATTTTCAATACAAAACCAGGATTATCTGATCATTTGCCAATAGTTGCAACAATAGATCTCATGGTATTCCTCGCATTTTGGACAGTAATAGTAATAAATAATAAACGAAACATCAACTGCAATCGGGATGCTCATGAAAGAATGGCAGAACTTGGCTATGTGCCATACATCTTATAATAACCCATAAAATCCGATAATATCGGCATCAAATCAATACCTCTTATCCTGCCTAACCCACCGGAAACAGCGGAAAACTCATCGAATTTATTTACTCTATCTTTTCTGACACCCGCACCTTTTATGACTACGGGTACAGGGTCACTACTATGCCTTTTTATTGATACGGGCGTGCTATGGTCGGCGGTAATGACGATATACGCGGCTGCATCTTTTATCCGAGCTATAAGCTCTTTATCTATCCGCGAAATCATGTTCTTCTTTCCTTCAAAGTCGCCATCGTGTCCCATGCTATCGGTAGCTTTTACGTGAAGGAACACAAAATCATGCGTTTTCAATGCATGCAAAGCAGCTTCCGCTTTATTATTTAAGTTCGTATCCGCTCTGCCTGTTGTACCTTCGACGGGGATGATATCCATACCGAGATATTTCGCAACGCCTTTATAAAGAGAAGCTCCAGCTACACATGCAGCGCTAAATCCAAATCGAGCTTTTATCGATGGCACTTCCACATAGCTGCCCGCACCTCGTAGCAAAATAATATTCGCGGGTGGTTCTCCTTTCCGCCTCCTTTCTTCATTTTCAGAATGCCTATTCAGTATCTCATAACTCAGCCTGACGAATTCATTTACGATTTTTGCGGTCTTCTTTTCACCCTCACCTTCTCCTTCTTTATCTTTAAGTGGCACGCATTTTTTTACTATGCCCCCTTCCTCATGTGTGTCCACATCAGAGACGTATTTGGATAGATTTACGGTTTTACTTTCCATTACCACTGCACATCTATGCTCCGTGGTATTTTCCAGATATATCTTAACGCCGTCTATTTCAAGCCCGTTTAGCGCTTCTGCCAGTTCTTTACTACCCTTTCTACCTGCTCTTCGGTCTATAACACGCATTTTTTCATCCACGGTAGCAAAGTTCGCTCTAAATGCAACATCTCCCTTATGCAGAACCATATCAGCACCAAGCGCTTCAAACACGCCTCTACCCGGATAATATTTGTAGGGGTCGTAACCAAGGATTGCAAGATGTGCAGTATCACTTCCAGGCACTATCCCGGGTGATATTACATCCATCAGCCCATTTATTCCCGCTTTGCTTATTTCATCTAAGTAGGGCGTTTCAGCAGCTTGTAAGGGCGTCTTTCCATCCAACGGCAACGAGGGACGATCTCCGAGACCATCGCATATCACCAGTATCACTTTATTTTTACCATAGCCTGGTTTTGTGCTCATTGTTGTTTATCTTATTAACTATAATAGTATCAAATGACACTTAGTTATCCATATCATCCCTATTCTCCTTCTTACTATTTAAATGTAAATGCATACTTTCAGGGTAGTATGTCCTAATAATCGCCAGATATTCATCCACAAGGGAAGTAGTCAATCGCGTGAGCCGTGAGCCGTGTGATTGTTTGCTTATCTTTAGAAGCCTATATTTTCACCCGTTCCATAACCTGTATTCAAGTCATTGATAAACAGTTGCCTGTCCGATTTGTTTACCAACCTTTCCAATTCTTCCTGGTTCACGTACATCTCCTATTTATTAATTATTCTATATGCTATCATGAACCAGGTATCATATGACACAAAGGGTAATAGAATATCTTTAAACATGGGTCTTTTCCACTTCGAATCTTATCCCCGGTAAGAATTAGAATTAGGTAATGCACCCATAATCAGAACTAAAATGGACATAATAGTGATATACAGCGGCAAGTTCGGTGAACGAGTAATAGGAAACCTCATAAACTATTCAACGTTCTGCACAGCCTGTGCAGATGCGTGTACGCACTGTAAAGAGGCTAAATACGGATTTGCGGACCGTATAAAAGGATTGTTTAATCTTCCTGAACCTTCTCAGCTTCCGGCGTTTATAGAGGATAATGCAGATGAATATTTACCGAATGAGCTCCCGGAGGTGGGGATAGCGATAGTATCAGAGATACACAATGACCTTCTGCTGGACCTTCCACGCATTTTGAAAGATGCGGGGATTAAGGCGATGATTGTACCACAGGAGAGTGCTGCTATGATTGCAAGATCGCAAGTTGAAGAGATCTGCGATGAAGAACGGATAGAGGTAGCCTTTCCAAAACCGTTCTGCGATTTGCACTTGGAATCGCAAGATGAGAAGCCCATGATCAAGAAGTTTGTATCTGAGTTTGGGATTGGACGACCAAAGGTGAGTGTGGAAGTAGACAGGAGAGGGCGTATTGTTCATGTGGAAGTGCAGAGAAGCGCACCCTGTGGGAGCACATGGTTCGTGGCAAAGCAGTTAGAAGGCACAGAGATCGAAGACAAACGTGAGCTTTACGACCGAATTAGCAAATCTCATCATTCCTATCCCTGTACCGCAAGCATGGAGAAAGACCCTGAGCTTGGCGACACGATACTGCACAGAGCAGGGTATATTATCAGGGAAGCGGTGGACAAAGCACTGCGCTAATTTGTTAGGGATGACATGCTCGGTATCGTTCAGGAATCTCGAAGCTGAGCATCCCCGCATTTCATTTCATCGCAATATTAAAAAATTCCCAAATGGGATAAAGGTATATTTCCTCCATATTTTCATATTTTGTATGCACACATAAATTACTTTGCATTACCATCACCCCCATTGAACTCTGAATAGATGTTGAGAT
>QMVO01000248.1 GCA_003661125.1 Methanosarcinales archaeon | reverse complement strand
TATTACTAAAGTTAGTAATATGTATATAAATAAAAATAAGCATGATATAACTATGAATTCTTGGACTAAGCCCTATTTGAAATTTGTTCTAAAACCTATTACTAAAAATGGTTATAGTTACGGGTCAAGTTTATATATTGACACTGAGTACATTTAAAAGGGTGATAAAAATCAAAGGGAAAATCGCTTTTGTTTTCGCAGTGATGCTCATGGCAATGTGCTCCGATGCAGTAAATGCACAACCGGCGATACAGTGGCACAATTATCAGAAAGGTATGCAAATTGCAGGATCTCAAGACAAACCAACAATGATATTTTTTGAGTCAGAGAGATGTCCTGCATGCAAAATGCAGAAGGAAGTACTCGCGGATACACGAGTGATCAACATGTCTAAGAATTTTGTTCCCATTACCGGGTCAGGAGAGCTTGCGAGAGAATATGGCATCCGCTACATCCCGACGATTGTGTTCACGAACTCGCAAGGGGAAGAAGTTTATCGCTTAGTTGGTTATCGTGATGCAGATACGCTGATAGAAGAGATGCAGTATGCAATCAGGCTATCGTCAAACCCGGTGCAGCAGCCATTTCAAAATCCTTATGTGCAGGATACGAAAACGCCTGGATTTGGTGTGATAATCGCAATAGCAGCACTCTTTACCGGCAGGTATGTCCGCTGGCTTCTTGGGAAGGGATGCGCAAAATGATGGTGTCACCATCGCCACTCCTCGCTTTCTTATTTGGCATATTAAGCGTTTTATCTCCATGCGTACTACCGGTGATTCCGTTGATCGCGGCATATTCAACCAAATCGGGTAGGTTTATACCCATTACAACTGTTATCGGGCTCTCCGTTTCATTTACGCTGATGGGCGTGCTTACCTCTGCTTTTGGGTCGGTATTTCAGCGGTATCAAACGATACTGTATGTTATTGGAGGGGCAGTAATCATACTTCTTGGTCTGTACATGATTTTTGATGTGGTAGAGCAAAAAATTCGCATGTGCTTTCCGAATACCGGGATAACCAGGAGGCTATCTACCGCCTATGGTGCGGGAGGTGCAGCAGGGGGTTTCGTGCTTGGCTTTTCCCTCGGCATTATATGGACTCCTTGCATCGGTCCCATACTGGGTGCGATACTTATGATGGTGGCAGTAGAGGGGGATATACTCTACGGAGGCTTTCTTTTAACCATCTATTCACTTGGATTGGGGCTACCTCTGCTTGCAATCGCGTATTCCTCTCGTTTCACATTGAAACCCTTTAATAAATACAGTGTGATAATAAAAAGAATTTCAGGGGTTATACTGGTGCTGGTCGGACTGTACATGCTTTTATCTTATTTTGCTTAATTATAATTAATTCAGGACAGTATTTTTATCTTCTACCATTCTATATTAGAAACATGTTCCTCGAATTAGAAAAAGAAGCGGAGCAAGTGCTTAAGGAGGCATTGAAAAAAGTTTCTTATGAATATAAGGATTTGGAAACAGGATTAGAATTAGAAGAGAGTGAACATGCGGATATTACATCCAGAATTGCTTTCTCTTTGGCTCGTGCTTACAAACAGCCCCCGGAAATCGTTGCGGCGGATATTGTAAATCACCTTGAGATACCTGCTGAACATACATTAATATCAAATGCAGTTGCTGCCGGTCCCTATATCAACTTCTATGTGAACGATTTCTTCTTGCATAAGACCTTGCAGAGGATAAAAGAGGGTGTAAAGCCCGTAGAGAGGAAGGCTAAGATTATACTCGAGCATACTTCTGCGAATCCTGATGGTCCGCTCCATATTGGACATCTCAGGAACGCTATTATTGGTGACGTTCTGGTGCGGGTGTTAAAGCGTGTTGGTTATGACGTCAAGACGCATTTCTATGTGAATGACATGGGAAGGCAGATAGGAGTGGTGGTGTGGGGTGCGGAAAGAATCGCCATTGCTGATGATAAAAAAGCTGACCATGCCATTGCTGACGTTTACATCGCTGCAAATAGAATGGTAGAGGCGAATAACGAATTTTTGAAGGATGTGGAAGCATTGATGAGGAAATACGAGGCAGGAGATGAAGCAGTGGTGAAAAGATATGAAGCAATGGTGAAGAAATGCCTTTCGGGAATACAGACATCTTTGCAACGGTTAAATATTCTGCATGATTTATTCGTTTGGGAAAGTGAATTTGTGAGAGGAGGCGCAGTGAAAGAGGTAATAGAAGAATTAAAGCAAAAAGGGAATATTAAATCCGACAGTTCTGGTTCTGCACTTTTACTGCAATTGGAGGGAATGGAAAAGGAGTTAGTAATACAAAGGACAGATGGAACTTCGCTTTATACCGCAAGAGACCTCGCTTATCACAAATGGAAGAGCAATAGGTGCGACAGGATGATAGATGTGTTTGGGAAAGACCACGAGTTGGTATCGCAGCAATTGGCAAAAGCGCTTCAAATATTGGGTGTAAAGGCACCAGAATTTGTTATTTTTGAGTTTGTTTCGCTGCCAACCGGTTCTTTATCCACTCGTGCTGGTAGATATATCTCCGCGGATGAGCTGATGGAAAAAATCGAGGAGAGGGCGTTAAAAGAAGTGGATAAGAGAAGGGAAGATTTGGATGAAGATAAGAAGCTCGAAATTGCAAGAAAAGTAGGAATAGGTGCGTTACGGTATGATATGGTGAAAGTATCGCCGGATAAGCATATAGTGTTTGATTTCAATGATGCGCTTGACATAGAGAAGAAAGGTGCTCCGTTTATTCAATATTCGCATGCACGTGCTTGTAGCATATTAAGGGCTGCGAAGGAACAAGGGTTCTCTATGGGCGATTACGAGCCAACTTTGCTAAAGGAGAAAAGCGAAAAGGAGCTAATAAAAAAGTTATCCAAGTTCTGGTATATTGTGGAGCGAGCATCTTCAGAGTTGAAGCCGCATCTGGTTGCTAAATATGCAAGAGAGTTAGCTGAGTGTTTCAATTTGTTTTATAAAGATTGCCCGGTGTTAAATGCCGAGTCGGAGCTAAGAAAAGCGAGATTAGTTCTTGTAGAATGTGCAAAAATTGTCCTAAGTGATACCCTAAATGTGTTGGGCATTGAAGCACCGGAAGAGATGTAATGAGAAGAGAACTTCATCTTTGCCCACTGATCCGTATATCGTTTGTCGCAATCCGATCATAGTCTGCTATTGCAGCCCAGTGATAACCGCATTTTGGACATTGATAAGTGTGCTTGCTGTGTAACTTGAATATAGAAGAGAAGAAAAAAACGAGGGGGATGAAAGAAAAGACCATCACTTCTCCCATAATATATATATCGATCTTTTTTATGGTAAGAAGAGATGAACCATTGAGGATACCATGTCCGAAATCATAAACCAAAGCCTCAAAAAAGCAAAAGCTTTTGGGATTGAAAAACAATAAATCTGCGTAAATCCGTGTTAATTGGTGTCTTAGCCCTGAAGACCTGGGTTTGCACTTCAATACCTGGTCTGTAGGGAACCATATCTCACCGATTTCGTGATCTCAAACTCTTTCAAGCGTTTTTTCGGAGGGATTATCTGTTTTTCCCCATTTATTGTCACTTCTACGCCTAAATAGCGGGTGTTACGGTGTTTTACTTT
>QMVO01000247.1 GCA_003661125.1 Methanosarcinales archaeon | reverse complement strand
TGTAAGTGTGTATCAGAGTCAGAGGAGAGAATTTCAATTCCCTGAAAGAAAGTTTGGTAAAGGAATTTGATTATTACGGTGATATTATTTATTGAAAGACTATCCACAGACAAGACGATTTCATATCGACTATCTAAAAATGGCGAATGCTGGAGGGTTATATTTTTAACTCCCACGATTCCGAGAGAGATTGTAGAGAGACTACCTGAAGTTCAGGAAAAAGATAACCAAGGCTGATATAGAGGAAAAAGAGTTCAAATAGGGGTATTCTCCGTCAAAAAGCTATTATATAGGTTATAAACTCACCCTGGTCATAGAATATCCTTCTTTGATGGTTGTTGCTTTCTTGCTTCGTCAGGGATCGCCAAATGATGATAAACTGTACGAGGAGATTTTAGAAGAGCTAAAAAGGAGAAAAATAGCTAGAAATGGCGATACAATTATCTCTGACAGAGGGTATTCTACATGCAAGAACTATGCTAATGGGAATTTCCAGATTCAAAGTTATCTCAGTGATATTCCCAAGGAAGAACTTTAAAATGATTTTATAAGGAATTTTCCAAGTAAGAAGATTGCTCCACCAGAGAGCCTGCTTGCCCGAAATCTGGAATTTGTATTGAAGAAGTTACAAGAGCACTGTAAAAGATTTTCATGTGAGTATAGAGAGCCAAAAAATGTATTGTTCTATTTTTACGATAGAAATAGATCAATAGAAATAAAAAGGGTTACAGCAGCCATAGGAAACGAGATTTTTAAGGTTGTAAATATTGATTATAGTCGATATATTCTATGTAATTTCATTACTTTAGATTAATTGTGCATCGCCTAACAGAGCGTATCTGGCTTTGTTGCATTCGGCACACCGCCCACATCCAGCCTTACTGCTGGACTTCAGATACGTTCGGAACGTTATACGCAAATCATTAACTCCCAAAGTATTTATATTATCCCCTATTTATAGAAATAAAATGGATTGGTTCACAGATATTCCAAAAATATTTTTAGCAATTTTGGTAGTGATTGCAGGAATAAGCGCAATTATTTTTATTAATAGTATTGACTATGGGAATCCAGATAAACTTGATGAGAACTTAGAAAAAACAACAGATTTTGTTGTTGATAATGTTGTGCCAACCGAGATTAATTGGATTTCTTGGATAGTAGACAAGGTAAGCAATCCTTGGATACTTCTTGTTTTAATCTTGGGAATACTTTGGTTGTTCGGATATTTTCTTCCAAAAGATCGTCAATGAAGTTCTCCGCTTCGCTCCGACCCTTCGAGGCGTATAACATCGGACATACCACTCGCTCATGCTCTAAATCCCTTGCTCGCTTGGAACTTCGTATGTCCTCAAAACGTTACCCGAATTTCACAACCGCATAACCCCTACGAAAAAATAGTTAGAGAGGAGGATTTGATATCACCCCCTCTCCTCCCACTCCTGAATCGCATTCGTAATCATATCCGTGAGATACACACCGCCGTGATACCCCATGATACCATACCTGTGGTATCCCACTCTGTCGTAGACCGGGAATCCGCATCTCACGAACGCAACGTCCTCGTCCTTAGCAATCGGCGTGCATTTTGTATTCCCAAACAGAATATCCACTTCATTGCTTTTCACTGCGCGCTGCAACTCGTACAAATCGCGCCCGTTCAATATCTCGCAGCAGTCAGTTACCGATTTCGCCTTCTGTAAGAACTTCCTGCTCGCTGTGCTGCTCGAAACGATGACCGGCTTCATACCCAGTTCTATCACGAATTCTGCAAGTGCAATATCCGGGTCGGCGAATATCGCTGCTCGCTTGCCGCAGGTCTTCATGTGCACGTCTACCATCGCATCAATGAGCCTTCCACGTTCCTGTTCAAGCGAATACGGTATCTCTGCTCCAGTCATATTGCAGACGGAATCTAGGAATCGGTCTGTATTCGAGACACCAATCGGGCAAATCGTATCCGATGCCATTCCATATTTTCTCTTCAGGAATACAGCAGCAGAACCACCCGCATGCTCACACAATGAAATAACGCCACAGGCATTCGCACAATCTTCTATTTCGGATACGGATGTTCCACCGCTGGGAAAAGGCGGCTTTGGCAGTATAAGTGGAGCATTGAGTGTCTCCGAAATGTCGCTCAGAATAGTATATGCGATGTTCATAGAGTCGAGCATCTGCTTTATCTCCAGAACATCTCCAGGATTCACCATCCCCGGAATGATATTTAACCGATTGTTTGCGTTATCAGAGTCCGATTCTTCAGAAAGGTTAGTTACAAGCGCTTTCAGTGCGTTGTCATATCCCGTGACGTGAGACCCCACGTAGCTTGGCGTGTGGATTGGGACCACCTTCGAGTCTTTAAAATTCCCTTCTCTGATGATTCCGTCAATGTCATCGCTATGGTTTCCGAGAGGCAGGTGGTAATCACGCCTATTAACTCCGGATGCCGCCTCGCAATTATGTTCTCTATTGCCGCTATCAGATTCTTCTTCCCTCCAAATACAGATGCATCCTCACCGAGAGAACTCACCGCCACCTGCACGAGCTCACCGAAATGACGGTTAAACATCCGCATTGGATATGCGGCGTATCTACCACTTTTTCCACATCGCCATCCTCGACCACTAACATCAGCATCACTTTTGGAAGCTCATCATACTTCGTTGGACCTATTTGAATTCCTTTTTGCTTTCCCCGCCCGAATACATTGAGTTTTGTGAGTGCGACAAAACCTTCCTTCTCTAGGCTATCCACCACTTCTTCCACCTTTTCCGGTCTCACAATCGCCCTTATCATTTTCATGTTAACACATCGAACTCCATCATCAACTCCTCAAGTTCATCGTATTCGAGTGAGGCGGGAATCACAAAATCGCCGTTTTCTATGATGTTCTTAGCCAATTGAAGATACTCTCCCGCCTGATTCGATTCAGGGTCATATTCTATCACGGTTTTCTTGTTGATCTCCGCTCGCTGCACAATGTTGTCCCTGGGTATGAAATGAACTAAATGACTTCCAATGCGCTCTGAAAACGCTGTTAGGAGCTCAAGTTCATTATCCACCTTTCGGCTGTTGCAGATTATACCACCGAGCCGAATCCCGCTCTGCTTTGCAAATCTGACTATACCCTTACAGATGTTGTTCGCAGCATACAGCGCCATCATCTCGCCCGATGCCACAATGTATATCTCACGCGCCTTTCCTTCCCGCATCGGCATCGCAAAGCCACCGCAGACTACATCACCCAGCACGTCATAAAACACGAAGTCCAGGTCGTCTGTGTATGCCCCAAGCTCCTCCAGCAGATTTATCGCCGTGATCACTCTCGTCCCGCACAGCCAACGCCAGGCTCAGGACCCATCCATTGCACATCACCTCCATCTTGTTTAGTTTACGCTAACTTTACCCTTGCTCATGATTTATAAAAACACGCCCCTTATTAGACTATTTGAGAAATCAGCACAAAGATTCATAAAAAATAAGAAAAAGTAGCTTGACTTTGTCATTTTATAAATAAAGCTACTTAATTTTATGCATTTCCCAACCTATTATTTCAGATTAGCCGCAAACAATCTGAGATACCGGACAAACTGGATAGCAATTTC
>QMVO01000246.1 GCA_003661125.1 Methanosarcinales archaeon | reverse complement strand
GTTGCCTTCACTATCAAGCTTCACTACCCAGAAATCATTATAGGTGATTCCAAACAACACATCATATCCTTCATGCCATCCACTAACATCTCCATCGTTTGAATGTGTACATCCTGCAACTATGTATCCACCATCATTAGTCTGCTGAATAGAGTGAGCTACATCACTCTTGCTACCACCAAGGCATTTTTGCCAAGTAAACATTTTAAGCTTTTCAAGTTTATATGTTTTTTCTATAATTCCTTCCTCGTATGGTATGTAGAGCTTCTCTTTTAAAATTTTATATCCCACTTTCTTCAACACCACTTCATGTGTTTTTCCCACAACCATCTTTACAAAATTTGGGGTCGTTCCTTTGTATTCACCATCAATGTATATCTTCGCGCCGAGTGGATCCGTTATTATCTTTACTACCCTTTTCACCGGTTCCCCCTGAATTTCTTTTTCATATTCTTCATATTCTTTAACTTCAAACTCAAACTCAACGTCTTCCATCTTTTCACTCGTTACCAATACCTTGTGCTTCCCTGCTTTTACTTCAACGCTAAATATTTCACCCTCTATCTGTCCTGCAAACTGTCTATCTATATACACCTTCGCTCCTTGTGCAAGTTCGCTCTTAGGGATTATCTTCAAGAATGCTGTACCTGCAGGTTTATAGGTAGATTTTTCTTGCCGGGGTTGCGGTACCACTTCTGCCCCCTCACATCTCATGTTTTCTGCATACGCTTTTATCGCTATCAACAGCATTTTGAACGACGTCCTTCCAGATACGTATTCATTTATCGCTTCCTTTAAATCCTTTAAGCCTTTTCCTGTACACTCTTCTCCCTCTATTAACGCTTTAACATTGTTGAATGCCTGCTCACTTATCTGCCCAGTATCATACGCTTCATAGAGCTTCGTCTTTAGCTCTTTTATCTTTCCCGACACATTCATCATTATCTTTAGGTCAATAGATCCTTCCATCATAGGATGTTGCATCTCTTGGGAACGTTCTTTTACCTTCTCACTCACATACCTGTATAGCTCTCCTGACTCTATCCATCCGTCACCATTTTCATCCGCTTTACCTTCTAAACCCTCTACAAGTGATACAGTGAATATGCCACCACTACCATCCGGCATCTCTTTCGAGATCTCATTTCCACTACTGGAGGTTATTATCACTTCGTTCGTTCCCGCCTTGAACGCTCCTTTCTCCATCCTTACCACCTTCAACGGTTTGCTTTTCACTACAGAGTTTGAGTAGCATGCTTCTATAAGCCAAATAACTTTTGCCCCCCAAGGTATATATTCTTTCAGCCTGTCAAATTTTACCCATGTGTATTCGTCTTCAAAGTCTGCATCAACTGGAATAAAATAGAATTTCCCTCCTTTACTTATCCCATGTCCTGCGTAGTAAAAGACCAATGTATCTACATCCTTCGAGGATTCTGCCCACGCTTTAAATGTTCTTATAAAGTTTCCAAGACTGGGATTTGCAAGAACTTTTACATCCACACCAGGTATTAAACTCATAGCGTTTTTGAAGTGCATGGCGTCTTTCTCTGCCAATGGAAGGTCTATTATGTCTTCCGCTTCATAATCTGAGGTGTAGACTATGAGAATTTTTAATGCCGAAACAACGGATGATGCAAGAATCAACACAACAAAGAAAGATACGAGAATTTTCCCCATAAAATCTCACTCCCTTTAAAAAACGAGGTTTGCTTTATCAAGTTTGTTATATTTTGTCAAGTTTATTATATAATGAAAAGCTTCAAAATGTATACATAAGCAATCAAGATGAGGGCAGTCTAACTTCAACATGATCGATTCTAGGCTTTCAACCTGTGAAAACGCCGAAGTTAATGAACATAAAAATTCTTGACAAAGGCGTAAGCGCAATTCCCGAAGAAACAGTTAATGAATATCTTTGAGATGCCCCCGAAAACTGAACAGGTAGTAAAATTTGTCGGAGAAGGAGATAATAAAGTTGTCAAATTTTTGGATGCATCTCAAATGTTTCTGAAGAAAGATGGTGGTATGAAGAATGGCTACTTCACGCTCCCTCGATGCTACCATTGGCAAGATAAAGGATATGAAAGTCTCCTTCGATACAGAGAAAGCTTGTTCAAGACAAAATTGCTGCTCTCTTACAAAAGAGAAGAGACAGCTCGCTTGAACAGCGTGTAATAACGTAATCTATTTGTAATTACGCTTTTCAACTCGTAGAACAGGATACACGTTTCTAATTACAAAATTACACAAAAATTTCGTAGTATGAGTGGTAATGGAACAGCAACTCTTTTTTCGTGAAACTGCCAAATATCTGCACACCTTAAAAGGTGTAATTATGTAATTAATCGAAGGAAAGTATAGAAATAACGCTGATTTCCACAATTACATTTTTCGTTACATCTCATTACACAATTACACCATGATATGATGAAAAAGCGGAGCGGTTTTTTTTACCGCTCCTTCTCAATTGTTGGTGACACTAATCTTTTCAAAAAAATCAATATCTTCTCGCTCATTCTGGTCATCATCTTGCTTGCCCATGATCCTTTGGACAGTTTCCCATGGAATAAGTACTGCTCGCACAGTAGCGTTTTTACCCATATTTACAGGTTCCTTTCGGCGACTCTCGGCCAATCTTAGCAATGGTGCTGTAATATCCAAATCTTGCCACCGTTCTTTTAGAAGTTCCTCTTTCACACGCTCGGGATCGATTGCCAAAAACGTTTTACCGTTCCGTCGTTTGAATTTCTTAACGCCTAATTTTGCAATATCATTATTCCCAGATTCCAAGTATTCAATGACAGTAATGCCACGATCCACGGAAAAGTGTGATGGTGGGAAAGACATCAGTATGGTCCTTAATATTCTTTCTTCATCTTCTTCAAAATCAATCTGTTTAGCAAATTCTGGAATACCCCCTTCACCAGTTGCTATATCCACAAGTGCAGCAGCATAAGCAATATTGTCTATCACTCGTCCATCTTTCACCTTGTATTCATTTTTCTTTTCCCAATATTCAGAGGCTTTTTGTTCTATCTCGCTCCATTTCTTGAGCATAGATGCAATTATTTCGTGCTTCAACTCCTCTTTTTCAGCTAAGCTCAAAAACTTGGGTTTATTATCCCCATGTGGTAAGAGTTCGAAGAACACGGTACGTGAACGTTGAGCAGCATCATTCCCAGCGGGATAGATTGAACCAAACCAAAACATATGATGTAGTGACCACTTTTTCATCTTTTCTCCCGTCGTTCCGCGAGTATAGTTACCTCCTGCATTAGCCAGTTTGGCAAGTTCAAGAATCTCCTCTAGCTTTCTATACTTTTCGAATTCGTCTAACACAGGAATTCTACCAGTGCAACCAATTTCTTGGGCTAAAGCATGAGCTGTTGTCTTATCCATTCGAATGACTAGACCGCGAAGGATCCCCAAAACTTCTTGGAAGAAGGTGGTTTTACCAGTTCCTCGTTTTCCAGTAATATAAACCCATGGGCGCCATTGCATGGCATGTTGGAAAGGACTAAGCATTACAAAGGCTGTCAAGTAAGGTATTACCTCTCCATCTGCAAATGCCCATTGAGAAATAAGATTTTTCAATTTTTCAAAAGTATCTTCAATCCTAACTGTTTGAAG
>QMVO01000245.1 GCA_003661125.1 Methanosarcinales archaeon | reverse complement strand
CTATTTCCAGAGCGGGTCGAAGACCTCGTGAACGCCGTATCTAAAGCCACTGGAAAAGAAGTGATACCCATTTCGGCCCTCCGAAGGATCAACATAGAGGAATTCAAAAAGATGTTGGAAGGGCTGCTTCCCAAAAAAATGGAGCACCCCGTTTCCACAAATGTGGGAGGAAAGCTCCCAAAAGTGGCGCCGAAGAGACTCGCGTTCCCGGAAAATCCAGAGCTTCGGGTGCGCAAAATCGCGGAAGACGAATATGTTTTGGAGGGTAATCTCGTGGAGTACCTACTGAAAAGGTATAAAGCTGAATACAGAGATTCTATGCGTGAAATCCTGCAAACACTGGAACGGTTTGGTGCTTCGAAGCAGCTCAGGGAGCATGGTGCGAAAACCGGTGATACCGTTTACCTTTCCGAAAACGGGCCCATGTTCGAGTATGTAAATGAAGAGAAGGAATGAGGGTGCTATAATATGACCTGAAAGGCCAAAGGGGGGAACCGAATGGAAAACGGGGATCTCGAGAAAGTCCTTTCGAATCTTGCAGGTATTCATTCGGTTAAGCTCGTGAGTGCCGGCAACGGTAACTTCTCGGAGGTCCATGTACTTGCAAGCTCTGATAAGGCTCCCAAGCAGGTGGCTAGGGACATAGAGACCGCGATTCTCGCTTACACCGGCAAGCGCATCGATAGAAAGATCATCAGCGTGGCACAGGTCAATGGGAAGATCAAACAAAAAGAAGAAAAGATTCAGAGGAGACACGATCTGAGACTCGTCAAGATTTCAAGGGGTGTGAGCAGTGATCCCGTGCTGGAAGTGACTCTCGAGGACGACGAGCGTGAGTACGTGGGGAACTCTCGTGTCCTGATCAATGATGAAAAAAGCATAGCCAGAGCAGCCGCGCTTGCAACCGTCGATGCTCTAAAAAGTTTAGAAGGGTGCACCGGTGAGCTTGAGTCTTTTGAGGTGTTCGTGTATCCTTCCTACAAGATAATCGTCGCAGTTTTCAACACCCCGGATGGAAAACGTGTGCAGGCGGGTTTTCTCGAAGGTGATCCGATAGAATCCGGTGTGAAACTCACATTAGAAGCTCTACTGAGGTGATCCGTTGAGGCCGCTCTCTGAAACGGTGAAGACCATCAGCGAGTCCATCACTTTGAAGTACAACCGGCTTGCTCTCCAACTTCAAAGAGAAGGCAAGCGCGTTATAAGGTTGACCGCCGGAGAGCCGGATTTCAGTACGCCGGAACCGGTGATAGCTTCAGCTTTGACTGCTATGAAGACAGGAAAGACCCGTTACACACCTGCAGCGGGTATACCGGAGCTTAGAGAAGCCGTTGCCAGAAAGCTCTCCAGAGATCTCGGAGGTCGATGGGAAGCCTCACAGGTGGTCATCACCAACGGTGGAAAACACGCCCTTCATCTTGCCCTTATGTCCATATTGAATCCCCAAGATGAAGTCGTGATCTTCACCCCGGCGTGGGTTTCCTACGAGCCCCAAGTGCGTTTAGCTGGTGGGATTCCTGTCTTGGTGGAAACCGACAGTTCTTATCTTCCCGACGTGGCCAAACTGAAGAGCAAGCTCACAGAGAAGACCAAAGCGATCATTCTCAATTCTCCCAACAATCCAACCGGGGCGGTTTATTCGCCTCAAGTGCTTGAAGCAATCGCAGAAGTGGCGAAGAGCCACGATCTCTATGTGGTGAGCGATGAAGTTTACAGGCATCTGGTTTACAACGGTGATCATCTTTCCATTGCCAGCCTTGATGGTATGCTGGAGCGAACGATAGTGGTTGACGGCCTCAGCAAGAGCCATGCTATGACGGGTTGGCGCGTGGGATTTGCGTTGGCTCCCAAAAGTATCGCGGCGTTCATGATCAGGCTCATGAGTCATACCACGAGTAACATCAACACACCCACGCAATGGGCTGCGTTGGACGCGCTTTCCTTGGACACCTCGTACATGCGCGATGAATTCAAACGCAGAAGGGACTATGTTTTGGAGAGGTTAAAGCGTTTGAAACTTCCCCATTCGACGCCGGACGGTGCTTTTTACGTCTTGCTTGATGTCTCTTCCATATCACAGAACGACACGGTCTGGGTGGAAGAACTCTTGAAGCAAGAACACGTCGCCACTGTGCCCGGCTCCGCTTTCTATGCTCCAGGAACGGTGAGGATTTCCTTTGCCGCTTCTTTTGAAGAACTCGAGGAAGCGTTCAACAGGATCGAGCGTTTTATTCACAAGTGGATATGAGGATACTTACCAGACCACCTTTTAATTTCACATTGCAAGAATGCCCGTCTTGCGAAGCGCCGAAGCGAGCACTCGTACAAACGGGCACCGAGCTACACGGATGTAGCGAGCATGAAGCTGAAACAGGATGTTGAATCTTCATGGAAGCGCCCGTTTGTGAGTGTGAGCGAGGAAGAAAGCGAAGCACAACAAGCATTCTGCGATGCGAAATCCCTATCTCTTCGCGTGGGTCGTTTTGTGGATGCGAAGGAGGGAGAAAGCGAGTGCAAGCTGTGTGAGCGTGAGGGATTCGCCGCTCCCTCTTTATGGAAGTGCCCGTTTGTGAGTGCGAGAAAGGATAAAGCGCTTTATTGGTTGAGCCGCTCGATCCGCTCCTTGACCTCTGCAAGCTTCGAGCTGTTGGGATACTCTTTCACGAGCCTTTGATACACCTTCAGTGCCTTGTCAAACTCCCTGGACTTTTCGTAGATCAGTCCCAGGTAATAAAGAACTACGTCGTTCTTGGAGAAATCGGGATAAGAAGCCAGTAGCAGCGCGAGTGTGATCTTCGAACGTTCGTATTCCCTGGTTCTGTACAGAAGAAGCCCCGCATCGAGAAGCGCCCAGGGGGCTTTGGCACTCTGCGGGAAGAGTTCCACGAGCTTGCGGTAGTATTCCTCAGCCTTTCCAGTATTACCCTTCACCTCGTGGTACTTCCCCGCTATGTAAAGCATCCCCGAGGCCACCATGGGATCGAATTCTTTGAGTTTTTCATCATCCGTTGATGCCAGGATATCCTTTACAGTCGCATAGGCTTCATCGAACTTTGAAATGTTGAGGTATGCCTCACCCAGGACATATTTGAGTCGAGGTTCGAGCCCTTCGTATTTTGCGAGCTCGTCGATCACCTTGGTATACTCCTTGGCTTTCAAAAGGCTCAATTCTTTTTTGAAGAGAAGCTCCGTGCCGTACTTCTCGCTCTTATCAACTTGGATGGCCTTGTCGTACCAATCCGCTGCTCTTTGCCACTGCTTTATGGATTCGTACGCGATACCTAAATGATACGCGGCTTCCAGCTTCACCTCTTCAGGTCCTTCGAAGTAAGCCTTGGAGAGCTGTTCTACTGCTTCTACGTACTTTTCCATAGCCAGATAAACCATGCCAAGATCGAGTCGTATGTAGGGTTTTTCGTTTTCCGCTTTGGGAAGGATCGCGAGAAGCGTCTTCAACGCCTCACCTTTTTTGTCTTGGTTCAAGTAAATGTTCGATTCGAGACGCGCCACCTTTACGGAATCGTACCCGCCACTCTTGGCTTTAGATACGGCTTCTTGTGCGGCGTCGAACTGACTCAGGCGCAGGTACGCCACCGCCAGCCAGTATGCCGCTTCGGGGCTTTTCAGCTTTTCCAACACG
>QMVO01000244.1 GCA_003661125.1 Methanosarcinales archaeon | reverse complement strand
TTATCATCCCTTTAATTGCTGCCTACAAAATTGAATACAGCAATTTATCTTCCTCCTTTTAAAGAAAACCATCTTCTTATTTATACCTTTCCCTCTTTATTCCATATCATGAACCTCATCTCGATATTTGACCTCTCGCATGCGGAAATAGCGGGGATAATAGAAAAGGCAAAAGAACTGAAAAAGGAGCGAAGGGAAGGCGAAAGAGTGAGGAATGACTTACAAGGGAAGACATTAGCACTGATCTTCGAAAAACCTTCTACGCGCACTCGTGTTTCCTTTGAGGTTGCGATGCGTGAATTAGGAGGGGATGTGTTGACTCTAAATTGGAACGAGCTACAGTTGGGCAGAGGAGAAAGGATAAGAGAGACCGCAATGGTTTTTTCCGCTTATGTTGATGCGGTTATGATAAGGGCATACCGGCATAGCACGATAGAGGAGTTCGCGAAATATGCTTCTACGCCAGTGATAAACGGGCTAAGCGATCTGGAACATCCCTGCCAGACGTTAGCAGACTTAATGACGATAAAGGAACAGAAGAAAAAATTTACAGGCGTCAAAGTAGTTTGGGTCGGAGATGGGAATAATGTGTGTAACTCGTTAATCGGTGGTGCCGCGATTACAGGCATGAATATCTGCGTGGCGTGTCCGAAAGGATATGAACCTGCAAAGGGGATAATAGAAAAAGCGAAGGAAATGGGTTGTGAAGTGGTAATAAAGGATAATGCAGAAGAAGTTGCCATGGATGCCGATGTCTTATACACTGATGTGTGGGTCTCAATGGGAGAGGAGGAAGAGGGGGAGAAAAGAAAGAGAGATTTAAAAAATTATCAGCTAAGCGGGAATTTGGTGCAGAGGGCAAAGGAAGATGCTATAATAATGCACTGCATGCCTGTGCATATAGGGGAAGAAATAACGGAGAACGTGATGAACAGCGCTAACTCAGTGATATTTGAGCAAGCGGAGAACCGACTTCATGCACAAAAGGCACTATTATTGAAATTGTTAAAATATTAAACCATTAAATATTACAATTGCCAATTTTCTTCGGGACGATTTCAAACTTTTTAGAAAATCTTTTAAAGCGCCTTTCTTTATGAAGTATCCAGAGATAATATAAGATATAAGAAAAAAATGGCAGAAGACGAGGAGAAGTTCCCTTTCGATATAAACCCTATGTATGAGGGCGAAAGGGTAAGAAAAGCAGGAATGTATGTAGAGTTAGGTGGGCAGAATAAACCGGGGTTCGAGCTTGTTCTCTTCGAGCCAGACCCAGAGCAGATAAAAGACGGAGAGGTTAGCCTAATAGGACCAGACCTGGAGGATATGGAGGAAGGCGGTAACTTTGCGTATGCAATGATATACAAGGTATATGGGGAGCAGATAGAAAAAGACCTTGAAGCGGTTATAGAACGGAGGAATCACGAATACCAGTCTTATATTCAGGGGTACATGCATCTCAACCAGAGGGCAGAGATATGGGTGCGGATAAGCAAGGAAGCAGTGAAGAAGGGACTAAAATCGTTGAAGCAGATAGGAAAAGCAACGATAATGCTTTTCAAGGCAGAACTTCCGTTCATCGAAAAAATGGAGGCTACGTTTATTACAGACGAAGAGGAAGTGGAAAGGAGGTTAGAAGAGGCTATCAGGATATACGAAGCAAGAGATGTGAAAACGAGAGGTCTGCACGATGAAGATGTGGATGAATTCTATCAATGCACGCTTTGCCAGTCGTTTGCACCCACGAATGTTTGTGTAGTTTCACCGGATAGGATCGCACTTTGTGGTGCAATGAGCTGGTTCGATTCGAGAGCAGCAGCGAGGATTGACCCTGAAGGACCCAATGCCCCTATTCCAAAAGGTGAGTGTATAGACCCAATTGGAGGGGAATATACAGGTGTAAATGATGCTGCGGTAAGACTCTCGAGTGGTGAATATGATTCCATAAAATTACATTCATTCCTTGAGAAGCCGCATACGAGTTGTGGCTGTTTTGAAGTAGCGGGATTTTATATACCTGAGGTTGACGGAATAGGTTGGGTGCATCGGGGCTCGAAAGTTATCGATACGCCTATTGGTTTGCCATTTTCAACCATTGCAGGTTCAGTAGGAGGAGGGAAGCAAGTGAAAGGGTTCCTTGGGATTGGGATACAATATTTCTACAGTCCTAAGTTTATACAGTATGATGGTGGCTGGCGCCGTGTGGTATGGATGGCGTCGGATTTAAAAGCTCGCGTGGTGGAGGCTATTCCTGAGGAGATGAAGGATAAGATAGCGACAGAGAAGGAAGTAAAGACGATCGAAGAGCTCAGAGAATTCTTGCAGCGCGTGGACCATCCAGTTGTGAAGGGGGTTATCCGAAACGTTGACGGGGAGCGGATAACTGAAGGATGGGCTGCGGCAGCAGAAGCCGCAGCGAAAGTTCCTCCTGCGGTGGTGGAAGAGGGTGTTTCATCAGCATCTCAAGTTCCTCTTACGTCTATACCTATGATGGCATCGGGAGCGGGAGGTAATTCTCCTATAAGGATAATATTGAAGGATGCAGACATCAGCATCGGGAAGATAATAGTAAAGAGAAAAGAAGGGAAGGATGGGAGAGGAGGATAAAAAGTCCATTAGATAGGCTGTTTGAAAATAAATCGAAAAAGACTAAGAGCAATTAAAATACGAGAAAAATGGCAAGGACAAAGGCAAATGCAAACGCAAATCCAAAGCGAATAAGTTTGGAGGAAATAGCGAGGATACTGGAGAGATACGATATAATAGAGCTGGAGGATGTAAAGATAAACGGCGATTTGGAAATAGAATTGGCGGTGGGTGGCGTGACAATTCCTCCTTCAATAGCTCAAGCACTGCAATCCATAATAAGCGTGCCAGCACCTGCGAAGGAATTGGAGTTAATATCCACGAAATTTGAAGTTGCAAAAACGGAATGGAATGGACAGATAGAAGAAGTTACCATCGGCGCAACACCGGCTGATGGCGGCTCGAGAGAGGTGACAGTAACGATAGGAGGTGAAAAGGCTTTGCCTTTCTATAATTTTGACTACCAAATGCCTCATCCACCAGTGATTTCCGTGGATTGCTTTGACATGCCTATTTCACTGGCGAAAGCAGTGAGGGAACATTATGAGGATGTAATGGAAGACCCAGGAGAATGGGCAAAGAAGAATGTACGGGAATTCGGAGCTGACATGGTCACGATTCATCTGATAAGCACGGACCCAATGATAAAGGATACACCAGCAAGAGAAGCGGCAAAGACCGTAGAGGAGGTGCTACAAGCTGTGAAAGTTCCTATTGTCATCGGAGGGTCTGGCAATCCAGATAAAGACCCGGAGGTGCTGGAAGCTGCGGCTGAAGCTGCGGAGGGCGAGAGATGTTTAATTGCGTCTGCAAACCTGAACATGGACTACGAACGAATAGCAAAAGCGGCACTGAAACACGGGCATGTTATACTCTCATGGACTCAGCTTGACATAAACGCACAAAAGACGCTGAACCGGTATTTATTCAAAATGGGCGTGCCGAGGGAAGATATTGTAATAGACCCCACAACTGCTGCGCTCGGGTATGGGTTAGATTACGCATTCACAAATATAGAAAGGATGAGGATATCGGCGCTAAAAGGCGACACCGATTTAGCATTTCCTATCTCATGCGG
>QMVO01000243.1 GCA_003661125.1 Methanosarcinales archaeon | reverse complement strand
GAAAGGTGATGAAAGGTGAGGCAATTACTTCTTCCATAATTCAAACATGTATGACTTTTTTATCTAAGGATTTTCGTTTGATTTGAAAGGATAAAATGAAGAAAGTCATACTTTATGTACAATCAAAAAAATACTAATCACGAGTATTATAAACACCAGCACTATAAGTACCACAAATGGTAGAACGAGAGTTGCTATTGCCCTACCTGTTGAGAATTTATGTGCCTCTCTAATTGCGAGAACGTCAAGTATTAACACCCAGATTCCTAAAACGCTTCCCAAACACAGGGCTATGAATGCTCCGGCTAAACCGCCAGAAAGAATGGCGATTAAACCTATTGGCGCTTGAAATATGTTTGGAAGCGTAGCAAAACCCATTAAAACCAGCATTTCTGTGAATGCCCCCTTTCCTCCAAGAACCTTTGCTACCAAGTGAAGTATCCCGGCGATAACGACCCAGCTAATAAATCCACCAATCCACCTATTACGCTCAAGGTCATGGATGCAGTTGGCGAAAACATCATCTCTTCGAGACCTAAACCGGCAGGTTCAAAACCCGAAAACTCGGCAAGCAGGGATATGAACACGCTTTGCGTTAATATGCTCCCCACTCCACTACAAACACATGCAATTAGAACCACGATAGCCGCGGTAATTACCGATGTTCTCTCCTCCAGCATTCTTCTGAACGTAGAAGCTGGGATGAACAAAGTACCGAATATATTTTCTAACAGGTTAGTCATTTATTTTTACTTTATCTCTTTTGTTTTACCTCTTTATTTATCTTTACGTGCTTTGCTATATCCGCCAAATACTTAACCATGCATGCGTGTTCAAGCGAGCTAAGAATTACAAAAGCCTCGTCTACCGTGGCTCCACGCGCAAACGTGCCGTGACCCCGAACGACAATCCCTTTGTGGTCACGAAGCGTGCGGGCTGCGTTTTTCGCCAGTTCTTCCGAGCCGATGCCACCACTCACCACCGGGATTTCATGCAGGAAATAGATGCTTTCTGAATCTTCAGGCACTATCTGCTCGCCGGGCTCGTAAAGCATGGACACCGCCACCGCATATTTTGAGTGCCCGTGTAAAATAGCAAGAGCAGAGGTTTCCTTGTAAATCGCTCGGTGGACGTTTACTTCTGACGAGGCGATCACATCAAGCTCGTCAGGCGATGTTGGATCTATTGGAACCGTAACAATCTGACCTTCAAGTTCGTCCAGCATGCTTCCCGTTGTACTGATTAGCATCTCATCCCCAACACGCTTGCTGACATTCCCAAAATGAGAATGAGCAAGCCCTGCCTCTACCATCTTTTTCCCGTATTTTATTAATTCTTGCATTCTCTTTCTTTTAAAACGCTTTCCTTACACACTCCTCCGTTTTGCACAGCCTCACTTCCGCGCCTCCGCATAGAAGAGGCACATATCGCAGCATTTTACCAGAGTTCGTCAGTACGCAATCATAGTTCTCAAAAGCGGGAGACACCACGAAACAGGTATCGCAAATTACCTTAACGCCGTAATTCTCTATTTTCTTTACTATTTGCTGCGTTTGAACGCTTTGCGCTATTGCGCGTGCGGTAAATATGAAAAAATCTGTTTTTACCTTCCTTCCTTTACTTTCTGCCCTCAAGAGTTCATATATACGTGTCAGTTCAAGCGCAGAGCAATGAGGACAGCCCATTGCTATCACATCAGGTTCGTTATTTTCAATATAAAACTCTTCCACATCTTTTCTTTCTATCTCTATTTTCTCCTCTGATCGCTTTGATTTCATTACATCCGCTTTAACTCCTGCTTCCGGGGTTAATCCCTTTATATGGTACATACCCACGGACCCGGTTGCTCCTATCGCGGCAGATAAATGTTTTAGTTCTTCTTTGCTCGGCAATGAAGCGGGGGAAGAAAACTCTATCAATGGTATTTTATCTCCTACCTGGTTTCCTATCAGAAATCCGAGTGCGCTAAAGTCCGCATCTGCGAGATCACATTTCACACATACCCTTATCCTGGGCTTCCTATTTTCGAGTTGATGAAGCCCATAAAAAGGCGTTTTTCCTATTAACGCAGTGGCAAGAGCAGAAGGAGCCCCCTCCATATTTGTTTTCGCGCTTAAGACCGAATTAACATAGAGAACAGCAGAAGATTCCGCCCATGCGAGATGCTCGCCTTTTTTCGGTGCATGACCTATAAGATAAGGGATGCAGGTGCATTCGGCGGAGATGCCCAATTTTTTATACGCAGCCAGCACCTCTTTTTGCTTATTTGCAAATTCCTTTGAGATGCCCATTTTACTCCATTTTTCTATGTCCATGCCGATAGGATTTAAAGTGCTTTCGACTTTTACTCTGCCCTCAAGACGGTTTACGAATTCAAAAGCATCGCCTATGGTTTTGTAAGATACACCAGATACGTGAGCGCTTTTTATCGGTATTAATTCCGAAGCATGATTTATATCGCCAATTGCGACGAGTATCTCCATGGCTTTTTTCTTCGTCCATCCTTCTTCTCCTTCGTATATCCGCTCTTCTTCTTTGGTGAGATACATGGGAGAATAATAGATTTGGTACCAAAAATAGTTTCTTTGCATTTGCATTGCGACCAGACCGTACTTTTATAAATCAAGTTATCGATAGATATTTAAATACTAAAATCAATAAAAATGTTGGTGATAGCAAAAATGGTAAAAGTATCTTTGGATTTGGAAGAAAGTTTGCATAAAGCGATAAGAAAGAGGGCGATAGACAAGGGGATAACAATGAAGGCGTATATTGTTGAGCTTATCGAAAAGGGCAAAAGTATAGAAGAGAGTGAAGTCATGGAAGGAACGAAGGAGGAGTAAGTTACTGCATAGATAGATATTAACCTTTGAGTATAAAGTATGTGAGAGGTGAAGGCGATAGAAAGAGGAGAAGGGTAATTAATTATTGGATGATGTGATATAGTGAAAGAAAGTCCAACGCACAATTCATGTCGTATAATCTATATTATACGACCTCGCATTTAAAAAGGTATTTAAAAAGATTATTTGGGTTTTAACCGATTTTCAAACAACCCAAAAGATTATATGACATTATGTGCTGGCAAACCCGGAGGATTATATGTCATGAAGGTGGGGCGACGATATCTTTTGATGCAATATAATTACTACTGGTAGTATAGGTATAACAGATGCTATGGATGTTACTAAAGATATAACCACCACCAAAATTTTATTTTTTCGCTGCCGAAAAATTCTTTCATATTTCTGTTCTCAGCGAATTTTTCGTCATTCCAAAGGGAATTTTATTGCCCACTCTTTTTTCTTTCGTTATAACGCAAATACAAGAATGAGTTGTCTGTGGTAATTTTTAAACTCAATCCGCAATCATTTATGCACAAATCACAATTCCATGAATCCATAAAGAAGACCCATAAATCGGATATTTCAAGCCCCGACAACCGATATTTCACTATTTGCTATCCTGTGTGGGTATGTATTGTCTTCTTATATTGGATTCTGCTACCATAATCCCATCAAAAACCACTTTAGGTTCTCTTATGCGATTCAAATGCTCTTTAATCCATAGTTTCACATTTCACCCCCAACAGAGAGCTCTTTATTCATCCTTTCAATCTCCTTTAACAGAGCCTCTACATCGCGATTCCCCCCTTTTCTGATTCTGTCATCCTCTTTCTGCCTAT
>QMVO01000242.1 GCA_003661125.1 Methanosarcinales archaeon | reverse complement strand
GTAATGAGCTATTATATCACAGGTACTGGGTGTTGCCATGGAGGCAGAGATTTCGTTCAGGAAGCGTATCTAGCAAAGTGGTTCCATCCTACTTACTTTGATGATTTTGATCCAAAGGCGATCCATCAAGAATATCTGACAAGATTTCAGGGACTGGATTGGGACTTGGACAAGCATGGTGTATATGTATATCATCCCGAGGAGCATCCAGATGGAAATTAGGAATATGGTCACTGGAGGTTTCTCTCTTCTTTTCGTAAAAGCAAAAAGGGGGTAAAAATAAAAAAATTAGGACGTGATAAGAAAAAATGAATACGAAAATCTTAGTATTGATAGGAATAGCAGTATGTACAATGCTGCTGACTTCTCCAATACTTGCAAGTAATGGTTATTCAAAGATTTATGGCAATGCAAACGAAGACGATACCCTCGATATGCGTGATGTAACGTACATAAAACTGGTAATATTTGGCAAAAAGCCAGCAACGACTTTTGCAGATGCTAACTACGACGGCAAAATAAGCATGCTTGACATAGGTCAAACGAAGTTGATCATACTGGGTAAGGAGAAGAAGCTTACGCTCCTAGATGTCTCGGATAGAACAGTGACGGTACCCCGACCAATAGAACGGATAGTCAGCCTTTCGATAGATGATCTCAGAACGCTCGCTGCACTTGATGCTGTAGATAAGATAGTAGCGCGGCCAGACTATGTAGATAAATATGCAGATAAGCTGATGCCGATGCAAGCGTATCCAGTGATAAAAGAGATCCCTTCTGCTGGTCCATACAAAGACCCGAACTTGGAGCTAATAGTATCTCTAAAACCGGATGTAATCTTTGCTTATGGTGGGTCCGCGGCATATATAGATGTTGCCAATGAAATGCAGGATAAGACAGGTATCCCTGTTGTATGCGTTAAGCATTCAACTGAGTCCGGATATAAGTTTAATTTTGAAGCGTTTAAACTTGTAGGCAAGGTTATAGACGAGGATGAAAAAGTCAAAAAGCTGATTTCCTATGCTAATGACGAGATTGCCAAAGTATCAGAAATCACATCAGAGATACCGGATAGCGAGAAGCCAAGGGTCTATTTCTTCAGCGCTCATAGAGCAACTTTCATTGAACGTGCTGTGCCCTGTTATGGTCCAATAGATTTAGCGGGAGGTATAAATGTAGCAGAAGAATTGCCTGGCTGTTCAGTAGTTGAGGTCGCAATAGAGCAGATCATCATATGGAATCCAGACATAATCCTGATTCATAGTTTCTCAAAGGATCCTAAGATTTCAGTAGAAAGTGTGCTCTCCGACCCCAGGTTACAGACCGTGAATGCTGTAAAGAACAAAAGTGTCTACTATACCAAAGGCTTCTATATAGGTTGGGATCCATGTTCAGGCATTGCTGAGACTTTTTATCTGGCTAAGCTTTTCCACCCAACTAAATTTGAGAATCTGGATGTAGAGAAAGAGGGTAATGAGATATACAAGGAATTTTACGGGGTTGACGGTCTTTACACATATATGCTCGAGTATGTGGGTAACTACTGTCGGTGGGACTAAAAGTAGGCTAACATGGCGGAATTAGAAACTATCGGTACATAGGGATGTAGAAGAGAGAAGTTTGTTGGAGGGGATTTTTTTATTTCCTCCTGAACCTGAAGGAAGAAAGAGAGTGGTAGAAAATAGAAAATGTGTATGAAAAATAGGACGTGATAAGAAAAAATGAATAAGAAACTATTAGTATTGGTTGGAATAGCAATATATGCAATTTTGCTGTCTTCTCCAGCGCTTGCAAGTGCGGGCTATTCAAAGATTTACGGTAATGCAAACGAAGACGATGTCCTTGATATGCGGGACGTAACGTACATAAAACTGGTAATATTTGGCAAGAAGCCAGCTACGACTTTTGCAGATGCAAACTATGACGGGAAAATAAGCATGCTGGATATAGGGCAGACAAAGTTGATTATCTTGGGCAAGGAGAAGAAGCTTACGCTCATGGATATGGCTGATAGGATTGTGACAGTACCCAGACCAATAGAAAGAATAGTCTCTACTTTTCCAGAGGAAACCAGAGTGATTGTTGAAGTTGACGGGGCAGATAAACTCGTGGGAGTCTCCAGCTACTTGATCGCGGATAGATATGCACCTAACTTTATAATGCTAATTGCGTATCCCCAGCTTAAAGAACTACCAGGTGTAGGCTCATACCGAGAACCGAATCTTGAGCAAATAGTAACCCTAAATCCAGATGTAGTCATTTCTGGTAATTCAGGACCCGATAAGGCAAATCTAATACAAGAGAAGACAGGTATTCCCACGGTAGCACTTTCGGCAAAGTTCGATTACAAGGGTGAAGGTGGTGCGTTCGAAGCGTATAGACTCGCTGGTAAGGTTATAGGAAATGAAGAAAGGGCTGAAGAACTGATTTCTTTCATTAACGAAGAGTTCGACAAAATAAGAGCTGTGACATCAGAAATACCTGATAATGAGAGAGTAAGGGTATATTATTTATGTTTTGGGCTTACACGACCCTACTGTGCGTATGCACCCATAGAGATAGCTGGGGGTATAAATGTAGCTAGAATCGGTTCTGAGTCAGTAATAACAGTTTCAAAAGAGCAGATTATCGCATGGAATCCTGATATAATCTTGATACATAGTACGTCAAAGTCGCATACCCTTGGCACAATAGAGGATATACAGTCTGACTCTGATTTACAGTCTATAAATGCTGTAAAAAATGATAAAGTTTACTATTCAAAAGGAGGGTATGTGGGCGGTAATCCGACAACAGCTGTTACTGAGGTCCCTTACATGGCTAAACTCTTCTACCCGGAAAAATTCGGAGATCTGGATGTAGAGGAGGAGGGTAACAGGATACTCGAGAAATTCTACGGCATTGACGGTCTTTATACATGGATGCAAGAGAATTGTGACCTTTACAAGTGGGAAAAGAATAGGAAGAATGAAAAAGGATGAAAAAATTTAGGAGGTGAAAGAAAAAGATGAAAAAGAAAATCTTGGTATTGGTAGGAATAGCGGCATGTGCAATTTTACTGACATCTCCAGTGCTTGTAAGTGCCGGATATTCAAAGATTTACGGTAATGCAAACGAAGACGATGTGCTCGATATGCGGGACGTAACGTACATAAAACTGGTAATCTTTGGTAAGAAGCCAGCTACGACTTTTGCCGATGCAAACTACGACGGCAAAATAAGTATGTTGGACATAGGGCAGACAAAGTTGATTATTCTCGGTAAGGAGAAGCAGCTTACGCTTGTTGATATGGCTGATCGGACGGTGACAATCCCGAGACCCGTAGAACGGGTGGTTCCTGCTGGTATAAAGGATGGGGTTAGAACTCTTATACAGCTTGGTGCTACAAATAAAATCGTGGGAATAAACGACTATGTTAAGAAATATGCATTTGAAAAGCCATCAACTTATTGGTCCCCAATACGTGAAGCAGCACCCGAGCTTAAAGATCTTCCTGATGTAGGTGGTTACAGAAACCCGAACATGGAAGTGATATTATCCCTAAAGCCAGATGTTGTTTTTGAGTATGCTTCTATTCCGGATATTGCAGATACAATCCAAGAGAATACAGGTATTCCTGTTATATGCATTAAAAGTTCGCAATTTGATTTCGAGATGCATAGACTTGTAGGCTGTGTTGTAGGCAAAGAAGAAAGGGCCGAAGAGCTGATT
>QMVO01000241.1 GCA_003661125.1 Methanosarcinales archaeon | reverse complement strand
TATTACCAGTACATCGCTTCCGTCTTCGCCACGTGGCGGTTACAGGGAAAAGATGTCTACGACGAACTCAAAAAATTGCTCGTCAATGAGCTTTGTTTGAAATGAGCTAAACAAATACAAAGAAATAAACTTATTTGAAAAAGTTGAAAGGAAAAATGATGACGACCAAGAAATGAAGAAAGGGGTAAAAAATGGAAACAAAAAGGAATATAAAGGTTGAATTTGTAAACAGAGAGCCGGTTGAGGAGCAAGAGATAGAAATGGTGGAAAGAAAAGGTTTGGGGCATCCAGACAGCTTATGCGATGGTATAGCAGAAGCTGTTAGCATAGCATTGTGCAAAGAATACAAAAGAAAGTGCGGGATGATACTGCATCACAACACAGATAAAGTGCAGCTCGTCGCCGGCAGGTCAAACCCCCGATTTGGTGGCGGCGAGGTTATTTCGCCAATGTACATCTTGTTAGGGGGAAGGGCAACGCGAGAATTTGAAGGCGAAGAAATTGCTGTTGATACGGTAGCGGTAAAAGCGGCAAAGGAGTATTTGCGGACGAACATAAGGAATTTGGACGTGAATAGCCATGTGATGGTGGATAGCAAAGTAGGAACGGGTTCTTACGACCTTTTAACAGTTTTCCGCGAGAAGAACAAAGAAATACCTCTGGCGAATGATACCTCCTTTGGCGTTGCACATGCTCCGCTTTCGGAGTGTGAATCCATAGCGCTTAATGCGGAAAATCGTGTGATGGCAGAATACCGGGATAAGGAGAAAGCAATTGGTGAAGATATGAAGGTGATGGTACTTAGAGAAAAAGACAAGATAACTTTAACGATTGGTGATGCTTTCGTCTCGAAATACGTGGAAGACTACGAGCACTACGAGGACGCAAAGCAGCGATTGAAAGAATTTGTGAGTAGCATAGCTGAAGAATATACAAGTAGGGAAGTAATTACCTTGATAAATATGGCTGACACGTCCGACTCGGTTTATATCACTGTGACCGGGACCTCAGCCGAGATGGGGGATGATGGTGGTGCAGGTCGTGGTAACAGGTGCAACGGGCTTATCACGCCAAACCGACCCACTAGCATGGAAGGAACCCCCGGAAAAAATCCTGTGAACCATACCGGGAAAATATACAATTTGCTCGCCAATAAAATAGCCAATGAAGTGGTGGATAGCGTATCCGGAATTCAAGAAGTGTATATAAAAATTCTTTCGGAGATAGGCAGGAGGATAGACGATCCAGAAGTGGCAACTGCTCAGATTCTACCAAGGAGCGATGTAAATCCAGGAGTAATGGAAAAGAAGGTTGCGCGAATAATAGATGATTGGCTTTCAAATATTGTAGCGATAACGGAAATGGCGATTAGAGGAGAGTTGAGAACGTTTTAATCCCTCTGCTGGTTTATGATTTATTTTTGTACAAATGATGTAGAAATGCTCGCATTACCTTGAAAGTCCAGATGTGGAATTAAAATGGTAAATAGAGAAAAAGAAGAGCCGCAATTCGTAACCGACAGAATGTTAGGAAAGTTAAGCACATGGCTCCGTATCCTTGGACATGATACTGTTTACGCCGCGGACATAAAAACAACCGATTTAGAAGATGTCGAAAGCGAGGATAGAGCCATCGTCTCTTTTGCAGAGCACAAAGCACGTATATTACTCACACGCGACAAAAATCTTGCACTCGCCGCAAGAAAAAAGGGTGTCCAATGTGTTCAAATAAAAACCGATGAGGTGATGGAACAATTAAAGGAGTTGCTTCGTCATCACATTAACATAAACCTCGAACCCGTTCCGGTGAGGTGTAGCGAGTGCAATGCCGAGATAAGGAAAGTAGAGGAGGGAGAGGAGGAGATATTGAAGGAAAAAAGTTATGTGCCGGTGAGTAGGATAGGGAAGCAGTATTTCTGGGTTTGTGATCACTGTGGTAGAGTATATTGGGAAGGGAGCCACTGGAGGAATATGCGTGAGAAGTTAAATCAGTTGAAAGCGGTTTTGTAAAGATGAAAAACATTGACGAGCTATATTCCATACAGAAAGAAATCGCATCCAAAGCGATAATAGCAGACCAACCAAATTTGAAAGAACTGAAAATAATAGCAGGAGCAGACCAAGCTTTCTTCTACGAATCAAACAAGAGCATAGTCAGACAGGAGAAAATAATATCTGCTGTTGTAATACTCGAGTACCCTTCCATGAAGTTTATTGATTATTCCTACTCTGTGATGCCTGTGGATTTCCCTTATATCCCCGGACTTCTTTCTTTTAGAGAGGCACCGGCCATAATAAAGGCTTTTCATACCCTAAAAAATAAGCCTGATCTGTTAGTAATAGATGGTTGTGGGATAAACCATCCTCGATTTGCAGGTTTAGCCACGCATGTAGGCGTTACTTTGAACATTGCGACCATAGGCGTAGCAAAAAACCTCCTGTGTGGCAATGGCGAAGTGCCAATGAAAGAAGGCGAAGCACACGTGATAAAATACAAAAATAGAGAAATCGGCTATTATCTCAAGAGCAAAAAGGGCTGTAAACCTCTAATCATCGCACCTGGGCATAAGGTATCGCTAAAAACTTCCCTGTGGCTGATAAAAGATTGCATCCGCAAGCACAAACTGCCTGAACCTACACGAATTGCTCACCTGTGTGCAAATAAGATAAAGAAGTTTAATAAAAGTATCAGGAAAATGACAAAGTCAAGTTATTTATATACCTAATACCTAAAAAGTAAAAATTTAGAGGAGATGAAAAAAATGGAAGTGAAAAATGAAAGACAAAAAGGGAATAAGGTAAAGACTGCATTTATAGTGTCGACGGCAATATTAGCGTTGATTTCTATGCTGCCAGTAATGGCGAGTACACAGACAACCAACGACATAAACAGCGTGTTTGCAACACCACCGCAGGTAATAAATGCAAGTGCTAATCCACCAGTAATTGCCGTAAACACTGGTATTACCGAGTTACGAGTGGATGCAGCAGGTATAGACAGCCCAATTGACGTTGTAACCATAGACCTATCGCCTATTGGTGGAAATGCAACTACCACGATGTTTAATATTGGGAACTACACTAAAGACAATATTTCATGGACTGTGTACAATTACACCACAAACGCAAGCGTTGTGGGAACATTCAATCTAACGGTGAATGCAACTGATATAAATGGGAATTATAACGATACAGTGAGTATTATGCTGGAGGTGAAAAAAGCTGTAATCCAATTTTCGAGGATTCAACCAGGGACTACTTACAGAATGAACATTACCCATGACGTAAACCCTGAGAACGTTGGAAAGAATGCAACTATTGACTTGTTCAGCGAAACGGCAGAAATTGACAATGAGACGTACTTCGTGGTTAACATAACCAAACCCGGTCGCGGTACTAAAATGTACATTGGTGTTGATGTGGTCAATGAAGATGTCATAATGAAACGGGTAGTGAGGGAGAGGGATTTTGATTGGTCCTTCGACCCTGTGATGTTTGATTTTCCGTTGTGGGTTGGAAAAACATGGACGGGTACAACAAATGTCACAGGATGGCTGGATGTGGGTTTGTGGTTTCCAATTGACACCACTGCAGTAGTATCTGGTGAAGTAACCGATGAAGTAAACCTTACAGGACCATATGGAACAATTCACTGCTTGGTGGTCGATGTTAATGTCAACTTACAGAACCCGTCAGTATCATTCTTAACAAGGTA
>QMVO01000240.1 GCA_003661125.1 Methanosarcinales archaeon | reverse complement strand
TTTGTGATTTGTGCATTAGTGATTGCGGATTGTGAATATTTTGTTAATTTTTATGATAAATTGAGGGTTATTGATCCGCCCCACTCCTCAGGAAACTACATCGGTTTTTAATAATATAAATTGTTATATTATTTTAGAAACGCTGCAATAGTAGCAGGATAAATTCTATTATAAGGGATACAAAATAGGAAAATAAGAGATAGCTCACGCTAATCATTGGCGAAACAATGCCCATTCCTTCTCTTACCGGCGCTTTTCTAAAATATTATGTGTCCTTCTTTTGCAAAACTCGGTGCATATACTGGAGAAATAGTCGCTGAAAAGTCCCATTATACTTAGCGCATCTCAAAGCGGGCAGAGCCCCACATGGTTTGCCTTTTCCACGTACCACCACGCTCCTGACCGCTTCAAGCGAGTATGGCATCTCCTGTGCCTTATTGTATGGGAGTTCAGCCCCTACGATCGCACCTGCTTCTTGCATGTCCCACTGCTTTACGGTGTCGGATAAGATCAGGGCATCGTCGAGAGGGTGGAAACCTTTTTTGCAGTTCGTGCAGTAGAAATAAGGTCGTCGCAGCTTTATTTCTCCTATCATCGTTTCCACAGTCCTTTCATGCATATCTCTCCGATTAAGCATTCTCCGCATCCTTTTCAAATTAAAAGGTAACTCAAAAATGCAATTATACTGAATCATCGAAAATGCCATCAAATTTGGAGAGGATACCATTCTCCCGCAGTTCGGGCACACCATCGTTTCTCGATTTAGCTCATCAGAGAATAGCTCCACGATGATCTGTTCCACGATTTTCCCCATCATCTCTGCCTCTTCTTGAAAATATCTTCAGTATTGCCTCCCAACCCTGCTCCTTTCTTCATCTCTACCACCTCTTCAATCCAACCGTCAATAGCTTCATGTATCGCCTCTCTACTCGCCTCTTTCGCCTCATTTTTTATTCCAAAGCCTTCAAAGGGCGAAATAGGGATAGATGCTATGGTCATCTTTTCATTTTCCTCCTATTTTTTATCCCATAGCTTTGTTATCGGCAAATACTTAAATAACCCTCTCTTCAAATGGAGCTTTAAAGCCGGATTTAGCAAGAGGCTGCTTAAAACCTTTTTATTCTCTCTAAAAAAGGGTAATGCACCCGATGGCAGGGTTAAAGCCCAGATATTTTCACTAATCCAAAGGGGGACGTCTCAACGTCGAAATTGTCCATCCCCTCACGGGTACAAAGGCAAATTATGGATGTGCTGGGGATCGACTCTGGATGATAACCAAGGTGGAGGGGAAATGACTTCGCCCTCACGCATAAGCGTATTTCACGAAATCCTCCACCTTTCCTGCGAACTCTTCCTGCACTTTAGGTGTCACAGATGGCCTTACGCTCTTAATTGCCGTTTCAAAATGCTTCTTCTTTACTACAACATTCTTAATCGCCTCTTTCACGTGCTCATCACTTATTCCAGAGGTGATAAACTCGCGTAAAGCACTCATCACCGCTTCTTTAACGATTCCTGCTATATCAGCACCGACATATCCCTCTGTTCTTTTTGCAAGTTCCTCTATATCTACGTCCTCTCCTATCGGCTTTCCTCTCAGATGAACCTCGAATATTTTCTTCCTACCCTCTTTATCAGGCGGTTGTATATATATCAAGCGGTCAAGCCTACCGGGTCTTAGCAAAGCGGGGTCCACCATGTCAGGCCGGTTTGTCGCCGCTATGATCACCACATCGTTTAGCTCTTCTAATCCATCCATCGCGGTCAACATCTGTGAAACCACTCGCTCTGTTACATGCGTGTCATAACCTCCCCCCCTCACCGGTGCAATTGAATCTATTTCATCGAGGAATATAATACAAGGTGCAGCTTGCTTCGCCTTCCTGAAAATCTCGCGAACCGCCTTTTCACTCTCTCCAACCCATTTCGACAGGAGCTCAGGTCCTTTTATACTTATGAAATTCGCTTCTGTCGCGTTAGCTACCGCCTTTACCAGCATCGTCTTCCCAGTCCCCGGGGGTCCAAACAAGAGGATACCTTTTGGCGGTTTTGTTTTCAGCCTCTCAAAGGTCTCAGGATATTTTAGAGGCCATTCCACAACTTCTTTTAATTCCTGTTTCGCATGCTCTAAACCCCCTATATCGTCCCACTTCACATTCGGCACTTCTACAAAGACTTCGCGGAGTGCAGAAGGTTCTGTACTCTTTAACGCTTCACCGAAATCTTCCTTTGTAACCTTCAGCTTTTCCATCACTTCTGGTGGGATCTCTTTCTCTATGTCTATCTCTGGAAGGATTTTTCGTAGTGCATGCATCGCTGCTTCCTTACATAACGAAGCGAGGTCTGCTCCAACAAATCCATGCGTGAGGTCCGCGAATTCCTTAAGATTTACGTCCTCTGCCAGGGGCATCCCCCTCGTATGCACTTGCAATATCTCTTCACGACCATTCCTATCCGGAATGCCTATTTCTATCTCGCGGTCGAAGCGACCTCCTCTTCTTAATGCTTCATCGAGTGCATTCACTCTATTTGTGGCACCAACTACCACTACTTGCCCTCTTGACTCTAGTCCATCCATCAAGGAAAGAAGCTGAGCTACTACTCTTCTTTCCACTTCCCCTGTCGTCTCGCCGCGCTTCGGCGCAATAGAATCCAATTCATCGATAAAGATAATAGAAGGAGCGTTTTTTCGCGCTTCCTCAAATATATCCCGCAGATGCTTCTCACTTTCTCCGTAAAACTTGCTCATTATCTCAGGACCAGAAATAGAATAAAAATTTGCGTCAGTCTCGGTAGCCACTGCTTTTGCTATTAATGTCTTTCCGGTTCCCGGTGGTCCATGCAGGAGAACACCCTTTGGAGGATCTATCCCCAATCGCTCGAACAGTTCAGGATGTCTTAACGGCAGTTCTATCATCTCTCTTATCATCCCTATTTCTCGCTTTAATCCGCCTATGTCCTCGTAAGTCACGTGAGGAACACCTATCGCCTCTTCTCTCGGCTTACGAAGCACAATCTCGGTATCTATTTGTGGTATTACAGTGCCTAAGGGAATGGTATTAGTAACGACGAAAGTAATGGGATTGCCAAGCATCTCTACTCTTATGATTTGTCCCTTTGTAATTGGACGTCCTTTCAATATCCTCGCTATGTATCTCTCGCCACCTGCGATTCTTACAGGCTGTGTAGGCTCAAGCGTAACTTTTTTTGCCTCCTTCACCTTCGTCTTCTTTATGCGTACGCGATCATCGATCGCAACACCGGCATTAGCCCTTATGTTCCCATCTATGCGTATTATTGATTTATTGCTGTCAGGAGAATAGCCAGGCCATACAATAGCGGTAGCAATATTCTTTCCTTCTATTTCTATTACATCTCCACTTACAACACCAAGTTTACGCATCGTTTCGGTATCTATCCTTGCGATTCCCCTGCCAGCATCGCGATGATACGCCTCTGCTACCCTCAATACTACCGACTTCTCTTCCCCTTTCTCTTCCCTGTCTTCGTCATTGTTTTTCCTTCTATCTTTCATCCCCTTTTGCCTCCTTCCCTATTAAATGAATAATAGGGTAACTAAATTATAAACATGTTGGTTGGTATTTGTTTAGCTCATTTCAAACAAAGCTCATTGACGAGCAATTTTTTGAGTTCGTCGTAGACATCTTTTCCCTGTAACCGCCACGTGGCGAAGACGGAAGCGATGTACTGGTAATATT
>QMVO01000239.1 GCA_003661125.1 Methanosarcinales archaeon | reverse complement strand
TATACCTCTTAGACAGGATATTTGGAAGACCTAAACACTAAACGATGTAATGAGCCTTACTCAACAAATAAGACTAAACGATGTAATGAGCCTTTTCACTAAACGATGTAATGAACCTTTCCATCTAATTTCTTAAGGGTCCCTGATTGAACCACACTATACATAGCGCCGGTATCAGCTAATAACTCTACTTCTTTCCATTTCTCCGGCATCTTCGGATTGCAGATTTCAACTTTTACTTTTGTGGAGCCCATTTTTATCTTTTAGATAGTTGAAGATATTTTAAATTTAAGTTGAAAAGATATAAATAACAAATGTCAATGGTAAGTAAATCTATGACCGTAAAATTCGCACCAGCATCGGAAAGCCAGATTACGAAAGCGATCGTGGCTGAATTTGCAAAAGAATTTGAACAATATGCGAAGACTGAGGTAATCATAGTGGGCGGTGGTCCGTCTGGATTAATGGCAGGAAAGGAACTGGCATCCAATGGTGTGGAGGTTTTGATTATAGAACGGAACAACTATTTAGGTGGTGGATTCTGGCTTGGCGGGTTTTTGATGAACAAGCTCACGGTCAGATCGCCGGCAGAAAGCATTCTGGATGAGCTTGGCGTGCCTTATACAGAATATAACAAAGTTAAGGGGTTATACGTTGCTGATGCACCTCATGCATGCTCGAAATTAATTGCCGCAACGTGCGATGCGGGAGCGAAAATATTAAATATGGCTTCACTGGACGACGTGGTTCTGCATAATGAGAAGGTGAATGGCGTGGTGGTAAACTGGAGTGCGGTTTCGGCTCTTCCGAAAGAAATAGCCTGTGTTGACCCCGTTTCTCTGGAATCGGAGCTCGTGATTGATGCAACGGGTCATGACGCCTCGGTAGTAAAGCGATTAAGGGAAAGAGGGCTGCTCGAGATAAAAGGGCAGGGTGCTATGTGGGTTGAACGGTCTGAGAATCTCGTGGTGGGGCATACGTCTGAATTTTATCCCGGGCTGATAGTCACTGGAATGGCTGTTTCCACGGCATACGGGCTTCCAAGAATGGGTCCTACTTTTGGCGCTATGTTGATGTCAGGAAAAAAGGCGGCGGAGGTTGCTATTGAGAAACTCAGGGTATGATGCTAAAAAATCATATTCTATTTGATTTAGTTTATCTAAAACGAGTTACGCCAACTCGTTTGCAATACGCAGTAATCGGGCAGATGCTGCACTTCGGGCTTATCGGCGTGCATACTGCCTTGCCATGCCTCACGAGAAGGTCATTAAAGACGATCCAGTACTGCTTTGGAAGCGTTTTCCGAAGGGCCACCTCTGTCTGAAACGGCGTTTTGGTTGATACAAGTCCCATGCGATTGGATATACGGTGGACGTGAGTATCAACTGCGACGCCGGGTTTATTATAGCCCAGGGTGATAACGATATTTGCGGTCTTTCTACCGACACCCCTCATTTTCAAAAGCTCATCTATCTCGTCAGGGACACGTGAATCGTACCTCTCGACTAAAACCCGACAGATTTCAAGGATTTGGTCAGCCTTTCTTTTGTAGAACCCAACAGGATAGATTGCAGTTTCTATCTCCTCTTTTTTGAGATTTAACATCTCTTCAGGCGTTTTTGCCCGCGCAAATAACCGTTCTGAAGCGCCAGCAGTCACTTCATCTTTGGTTCGCAGACTCAAAAGGCATGAAATCAGGGTTAGAAAAGGGTCTTTTCGCGTTGATACATCCATCAATGCCGATGTTTTCTCTTGATACCGCTCTTTAAGAATCTGCATGACTTTTTCGATTTCTGTTGGCATGTTTATTCACCCTCTTGCAATTGCTAACACTAAGATCTTTTGTCGCCGGCTGTGAAGAAGTTTATCAATTTTTTATGCGCTTTACGTATCGCGGTAAAAACAGAACAGTGGGCATTCATCCAAGATATTGCCCAAACACTTAATAATGATTTTTATGAAATCCGGGGGCGATTCCGTATTCCTGTTCGTGTGTATCGTCAATCCTTTTTTATCTTCTTTATTCTAAAAACCGATGTAGTTTCCTGAGGAGTGGGCGGATCAATAACCCTCAATTTATCATAAAAATTAACAAAATATTCACAATCCGCAATCACTAATGCACAAATCACAATTCCATGAATCCATGAAGAAGACCCATAAATCGGATATTTTAAGCCCCGACAACCGATATTTCACTATATATCCTGTGTGGAAGGCTTACGCTAAGGTATCAAACTCAACGAGCTCGATTTTATCTCTTGTTCGACTTATAAACTCGTTTATGCTCGCCAATTGCTCGTTATACCTGATTTCGTATTTCTTATTGAATTCAAACTTGATTGATTTACCATTGAAAGAAATAACCGCAATTTTGTGGAGTATATCCCGCCTCAGCATTTCAATGCCAGCGTTCCTGTATTTCTCCGTCAAAGCGCGTTTGAATAAGTTAATGATGTCAAAAGCGATGAAACTGAAGTAAAAATGCACCTTTATCGGCTCCAAATCCCTGCTTGGCAACGTGTTTATATACCATTCGCCCTTCGCTTCCTCGAACAACGTCTCTATCCACCACCGGTGCATTCGGCGGTATGTTAGCCAATGCGGGCTATGACGTTACGCTTATTGGAAGAGAAAGTCGCATGAAACCCATAAGAGAACATGGACTCAGAATTTCCGGGATATGGGGCTCGCACGTAATGCAGTTGGCAGTTCGGTAGAGAGCAATGCGCATAGGGCAGATGAAAAAGTCAGGATACAGGATTTGAAGGATTATGGCGGTTTTTGGTGGGGTTGTTAGTGTAAAGAATATCTGATGTAAAAGAGTGGCACATTTTGATCTTTGATTTACCAAAAAGTGGTAGGCTTTAAAGAGGAATGGTTTGAGCCAACTGGGTGAGTCGCGCATTAATGAACAGACATGTTCAAATAAAAAACAAGTAATCCGTATTGCCGCCACGCTGAGACTCCGGGACCACCTCCTCGACCACGACAAAGATCATGGCGCTTGCAGTAAAAGCCAATGCGTATGGCAGGATAGGCTGTGCAAGGATAACGGCTACCGCTCCGATAACACCAGCGATAGGTTCAACAATTCCGGATAACTGCCCATACCAGAAACTTTTCAAACGAGTCATTCCCTCACGTCGAAGAGGCATAGACAACTGCGAGTCCTTCCGGAAAATTTTGTATCCCGATACCGATAGCTAAGGCATGCGAAAGTTTTATTCTTATATATGCTCTCACTTTATTAAAAAAGTGCCGGGATAATAACGGAGGTTGTTTATGTCCGTAACATATCAAGCAGAATTTCACTACACAGAGGGGAGAGAAAAAGAGGGACTATCTCTTACCAGGACTTTGCCAGATGGCACTCGAGATACGAGCTCGGTCAATTTGGAAGAAATTTACCGGTTGGAAGAACAGACCCGCGATTTCACATGGAATCAATCGCCTGATTTATCACGACAAATAGGAAAGCAACTTTTCACCCTTCTTAATGGTGATAGACAGACATTGCTAAGAGCGCTTAAAGAAGCGGAGGGTTATGGTGAACCACTCCACATGATAGTGAGGGCGGAGGGTCCCGCATCGCACTTACCCTTTGAATTGCTCTACCACAATGATTTCCTTATTCCTTCACGGTTACATCTCATACGCCGCGTTTCGGATTGGGGTAGTCAAAGGATGCCAGAACCTGAGAATCGTCCTCTAAAGATACTGT
>QMVO01000238.1 GCA_003661125.1 Methanosarcinales archaeon | reverse complement strand
TAAATATTCTCACTTGCTCTTCTACTGCTTTAACCACCTTTTCACTAACCCGCATTCTTTTTCCACCTCTATTATGGTTATATCCTCATGTAATAAAAACCTTCTCTGGTATACAGCAAGCAAGGACATAGCAGTCCATCTTGAAACAGCAAGCAATAGCATAGATATTGAAGCGAATAACCACAAGGCAGAAGAAAAGAGCCAATAATGTTCAAACGCCTTTATCATAGCCCATGAATCGGGAGCAAGGACACGAATCCCCAACTTTCTTAAATCCCTCAAAGCCACATTATAGTCTCTTTCCCGAACCTTGAAGTAGGTAAGCTCTAATTATACTCTTTTTCTCTCAACTCTTTCAGATATTCCACACTGCTCTTCCCTTCTGGAACTATCCCTTTAAATTCCCCCACCATCTTCTCCACGACTCCCTCTTCCACCTCCGAGGTCATCCCTTTGACGAATTCCAGGAGTTTAGACGCTTCTTTTATATCTATCACCATCTATCTCCACCATTATATTCTTACAGCTTGTTATTTATATCACTTTCTATTTGTGTTGCGTATCCAATAACAATTCTTCCAACAAAACCTAAGAGCATCCCGATTATCGTACCGACGAAAATTATACCTGTTCCTTTTGCTATTTTCTGAAGCGATTGATCAACAACTTCTGACATAATTTAGGCTCTCCTTAAAGAGATAGTAAGACAACAAGAATTTATTGGTTCCTTTTTGTCTTCTCGTTCTGGCAAAAATCTTACCAAAGAGATGTCGAAACCCGAGAGCGAGAGCATGGAGATTAAGCCCATAGCGGAGATGATTGCAGATGCAAGACCTATGTCGGCAGTGGAGTAAAACCTTGCAGCAATCAGCCAGAAGAAGAAGCCAAAGCCGGCATTTGAGATGGAAGTGAGCATGATGAAGAACGAGTTTTTGTAAAGCGGGTCGTTCAGATATTTTTTCAATGCTTTGGTACTCATCTTCCATCCCTTTATTTCTTTTTTTCTTTAGTGAAGGTTTCTTTGACATTGCTGAAAGCAATGGAAGGGCTTTGCCCTTCAAAGAGAAAAGTTTTGCTTCAGTTCCTTTCTGTTTTTCGGTAGCCAGATCTTCATGGTGTCAGTACGGTAATGCGTGATCCGTGATCCGTAATGCGTGATCCGTGACCCGCTACTCATCACCCTGTCACCCTTTATCACTTTTATGGTAATCCGTAATCCGTAATGAGTAATCAGTTATAATGAGTAATCAGTTATATACACGTTCCGGTCTTCATACTTTTCACCCATTACCCATTACGCTTCACCCCTCACTCTTCACCCCTCACCCATTACGCTTCACCTTTACCCATTAGCCTTTTGCCTCTTGCCTTTTGCCCTCCACATCGGCTTCATCTAATAATTTCTTACAGTTATTGAAAATGAATGCACACCCATCAAAAGCTGTTTTAGCATCCTCGAAGGTATAGAGTTCATCTGGTGGCAAGGCTAACTCCTCGTCTCCATACATGCTTGGCTCCCTCTCCCTCCTCAGTATTCTTGAGATAGATGCCATTTTATTTATCTCTGCTCTAAACCATTCAGGAAAAGAACCCGAATTTCTCCTCAATATCGGACCAACATCATGAAACTTCGGTGGTTCAATTCCAACAATTCTAAGTGAAGCTTTGAGTGCAAGCTCAACCGCTTCCTGACTCTGCCTGGTCACATAAGCATAATTCCCATCGCTTATGGCTTCCTTTGCATGTTTTAACCTTTCCTCAGCCTGCCTCATATATGATTTTGCCATTTCAATGTTATCCAATCCTTATCACCTCCCCAAAACGATAATCGGGCTTTAAAATCCAATACCATCTTTTACCCATGCTAATCCTTTTTGACCCCAGTTCTTTAAGCCTGTTCCTAACATTTTCCAGGATATCTTTGAAAAAGTCATCTTTATCGTATGTAATTATTGCATCCTCCACCATATCTAAATACAAAGGAGAAATCCTCATCGCCTCTTCAGGTGTTTTTATTATGGGAGAGAAGTCAATGAAGTAGCCCTCATCAAAGAGCTTATTCAAATATCCTTCTATCTCTTTTTCCACTTCTATAAATTCCTTCTGCCTCTCAAGCCTTCTTTTGGAGATTGAATCTATGATCAACAGTAAATCTATATCACTATCCTTCCTCATCTCACCTCTCGCTACAGACCCGAAAATAACTAAGGAGATAAATCTATCCCCATGTTTTCTTTTCATAGCTTCAACCAGTTTTTCTATCACCGTTTTATATGGTTCTTTCATTTCTTCCTTAACAATTGTTCATAGGCATTGCATTTAAAATGATCTGTCTCCGTTTGCCTTTCGCCCGCCACAGCCACCCTTCACCCTGTCACCCTTTACGCTTCACCATCCCATATCTTGGGCGTCATTACCGCCTTCTCACCAAAAAGGCGCTTCAGTAAATCAACTGCATCTATTTTGGCAAACATGCTCAGAATATCTGTGTCGAAGACTATCATTAACTCAGACCGCCTTTAAAATTCGCTCCACTTCTTCGTCAACTTCTTCGACTGGAATGCCTGGAACTGAGATTTTAATACCTCTCTCTTTCAGAGACTCCTTGAAATCCTCTATATTCAACCCACATATTTCGGCTGCTCTCGACAGAGACACCTCCTTTTTCTTGTATAATTCGATTGCTAAGTCCCTTTTCAACTCTGGCTTTGCTCTGAGGAGAGCGCGCAAAGCATCCTCTATAAGCTCCTTCTTACTCGGATATTTCCCTATGCCTACCAATATTTCATCCAATTTACTCAATACTGTTTTCATATCTACTCCTAAGTAATACCTATTTATATTTATAAGATCTACTCATAGTTTGGATATGCGATGAATCTCTATCTCAACTACTTTCCCCTTCTCATCATAATTCACTATTATCTGTCCGTGCTCTTCCGCATGATGTATCTGTCTATCTTCCAGGAGCATATCCAGTGTATCCCCTTCCCTGTCATATCTGACCCTCATTCGTATCTCCTCCTTTCGCCTGCATATATAGTGACTACCACGATTTCTACCTCACTTTCTTCATACACTATCCTTAATATTAAATCTTCGCTTAATAAGTCCTGTGCTATCTTGTGTCCATAATATCCATTGACAACTTTTCCAAACCCCTATCTTCATAAGGCGTTTGAGCTTGTCTTCCGCATGCAAAGTGAACACAACCTTTTTATTTTTATTCATATCTATACTCCTTCACCCATTACCTCAATCTATGAAAATTGAAGTGTCTATGAAAAGTTTCATACCCGCTCTGTTCCCCTCAGTTCTCTCACAAATTCCACGCTATCCACATCGTAGCCCCATGCCCCACGGCAGATTCCACAACATCCTCTTCGGGCTCTTTCGCTTCCCTCACCATCTCCAGTATCAAATGTAGATTCCTATCCAACTCGATTAATTTCCTCTCTATTTCTGAAATGTTCATGTCCCCCTTTCACCTCCTATCCTATTATTTTTATTGTATCAAAATTTGAAAAGCTTTTTGTATTTTAATACTTCCTTCCGGCTTCATCATTTCTATATCCAACTTATAGTTTCCTGCCTGCAATAGATATTCCGCTGAAGTGGGGTGCACCCCTAAAAGTAGACACCAAGTTAAGAAATAAGAAAAAATGACAAAGGGGTGCAAGATGAAAAGAAGGAGGCAATATACACGGGATTTCAAAATTGGTGTAATTAGAGAGGTTG
>QMVO01000237.1 GCA_003661125.1 Methanosarcinales archaeon | reverse complement strand
GCGCGAGGCATATTGGAGGCATTGCGCAGGCAGGGAGTGGACGTCGGGAGTGTAATCCCTGAGTCGAATGCCGCCGGCTGCGAACTGGCCATCGTGATTGTTGACCGGAAAACAGGAGAGAGAACGATCCTATGGTCGAAGAGAGACGCCCCTTTTTTGGCGCCAGAGGAGCTGAATCGAGACGTCCTTTCTTCCTCGCGTTTCCTTCTGATTGATCAGTACCACCCGGACACCGTTGTGGCCGCTGCCACCATAGCCAGGAAAGCGGGAGCTACAGTGGTCTTGGACGCCGAAAATTTGTCCCCTGATATAGATGAGATTATGCAAGTGGTGGATATACCGATTGTGTCCCAGGAATTTGCCCGGGAATACACCGGACGCTCAGGATTGCGGGAGATGGCCGAAGATCTTTATCGAAAAACAACTAAGCAAATCGTTGTAGTGACCGCCGGGGAACACGGATGCTTCTGTGTTTCGAGGAAAGGCAGTTTCCATCAGACCGCCTTTGAAGTACCGGTAGTGGATACGACCGGCTGTGGAGATGTTTTTCATGGTGCCTTCATATATGGCTTGCTTCGTAACTGGGATCTGAAAAAGATCGCTGAATTTTCCTGTGCTACTGCAGCGCTCAACTGTAGAGCGATTGGTGGCCAGACAGGGATTCCCACCCTGGGGGAGGTCGAGGAATTCTTGAGGGAACAGCAAAGATGAAGGTGTGAACATAAGCGCTGAGGAGTATGAAATGACTTCTATGTTGGTCGCCCGGTTACCCAAGTGGTCACCGTGTAGAGGAAGGAGAAGAGGCGACATGGAGAGAAGATCGTATGCACTTGTGATCGGCTGCGAGGCGAGTCCGCTGGAACGCCTCGGGGCGGATGAGCTGAAGGCGTACGGAGAGCGAATTACGGACATTCCTATTCGTCTGGTGAAGGATGACGAGGCTATCTTGAATCGGAAGAAAGATCGGATTTTTGTTTTGGGGACGGCAGAAAGTAACCGTCTGATTGCCGAGTTCGAGCAGAAGGGCGTGGTGGATCTTTCCGAGTCTGTGCTCGGTGAACAGGGCTTTCGGATCAAGACGATCGAGGAGGACGGCCGGAAATGGCTGCTGCTGTGTGGCCGGAAACCTATCGGAGCGATGTATGCGGTCTACCACTACCTGGAGACATACTGTGGAGTAGGATTCTTCGTCGATGGAGAGCGGATCCCCCAACAGGAGGCCTTACCTTTTGGGGAGATTGATGATCAGGTGAAGCCCCACTTCGAGCATCGGGGCTACTTGGTCCATCCGAACTGGACTCGGCCCTATGTGCATTGCTGTCGGCTATGGTCGTTTGCGGACTGGAAACGGTTGATCGACTGGATGCGGCGCAAACGTCTAAACCGGCTTATGTGCTTTCACGACGAAGGCACCTATATGTGGGGCGACGCCATCTTCCGTGCTTTCCCGGAGATCCCCAAAAATTCCGAGACCTTAGAGAAGTTTGTCGTTGACCCGGAGTATCGGACCGAGCTGAACCAACGAATCTTTCAATATGCCCGGGAGAACGGGATCTCGGTGGTGTACAATTTCATCTATTCCGAATTGCCGGACTTTTTTCAGCGTGTCCATCCAGAATGGACCTATCATCAACTTCAGATGGAGGACGTGGGGATTTGCGCTTCGCAACCGGAATGTAAGAAAGTAATGAGGCGATTCTGGGGTAAGATCATCGAAACGTATGGGGTAGACGACAGCCATCTGTACGTGGTGTGCGCCTACCAGCACGAGGTGGAACGGTGTCCCCATTTCCCGACCAGCGCGCCTGTGGCTCGACAGGCGTATGAGGTGCTGAAGGAGATCGATCCAAAGGCGCAGATGTTCGTGGAAACTTGGTGCTGGGGACGTTACTGGCTGGAGCGGGACACATCCGGGGAATGGCGGGATTTCCAGGCCCTGATGCCAGAGGATGTGGGAGTGCTGGACTGGGATTCGGAGTTTAGCGCCACGCCTGATGGGGAAAAGGAGTTCGGGTGGTATCGCCCCCGGCCCTGGATGCAGTTGAAACATCTGTCTATGGAGACGTCCTATCCTCCTCTGTACAGTCATATAAAACCTCAGGACTTATATCGTTCCTTCAGGCAGGCAGCCGATCATGGCGCCAGGGGCATCTGGGCTTTCGACATCGTCGCTCGTTCCCACCCCATGCTTTCTGATCTGTCTGCGGAGATGGGGTGGCATCCACATCAAAGTTTTGAGACCCTCTACAGGGGTTATGTGCGACGGCGGTACGGTACGATCTCTGCAGACCGTATGGAGCAAAGCATCGAGATGTACATTCAAGCTGTAGATTCAGGGATACGACTTGTAGCGGCGGAAACCTGTTTCCCGGCGGAGAGCGAACTGTTTGAAAAGGTGCACAGGTCCGAAGAACACTTGAAGGATTGGATTGAAAAGCGACTGCAAGACTTTCAGAGTAAATATAAGTGTGCCTTAAGGGCCCAGGAGTTAGCTTTGCAAGAAGCGGCTAATCAAAGAAACAACCCATTCTACGGGCTCTATCTCTGGGAACTGAACTACCTCGTGGCTCGATGGGAAGGGTGTATCGCTTTCTATCGAGCTTATAGGTATGCTCAGGCGGACCACGAGCAGGCAAAGACCTATTTTCAGGAGGCGGTGGAACAGTTTTACAGAATTAAGGACCTCTTCCGAGATAGACCAGAGTATTCTATGGCAAAGTTGGAAGAGTTGGGCCAAGGCGTAAAGTATCTCCCTCATTTTGTGAAGAACTGGGATACGATCCGTCGGCGATGGGTGGATATTCGGCCCTATTATGATGTAGTGTGGGAGCATTTTGATCGTTATGAAGCACTGCTGAGAAGAATGGCACCGTGAAATGTGGAAAAGTAAAGTGGGGAAAGAATTCATACTAACAGAAATGTGCCCTTATTTAGTAAGGAAGTACTCTTCTCTTCGACTGGAAAACAAAGTGGAAGTTATCCTAAACCTGGTGCTTTGATGAATCCATGTCGCTTGCTGGGCAAGCTAATCTTCTTGGAACCTTAATGTGGGAGGATACGTAATGGGTAGAAAGGTCAAAATTGTTACAATTCAGCCTCTTCAGCGATTGCCAGAGCCATATTTTGATTATTGCGCACCCGACATAGAACAAGAACTCGAAAATGCTCCTATCAGGGCCAGAGAGACGATTGATAGAATCTGCAATCTGGTTGAGCAATCTTGTGGTACCGGTCCCGATGTCGTGTGTACGCCCGAATTCTCTGGGGGACTATCTGTTCATCCTTGCCTGTTCATGGAGAAGTCCCAATATATCGAAACCATGCTTCGTCCCACGTATGATTACGCGGTGAACCGGTATGCCGAGGTTGCGAAGAAAAATCGTATCCATCTTGTCACTTGCGTCTACGAGCCGTGTGGGGAGGAGATATTTAACACTGGGATGATCATTTCGAGGCAAGGCGAAATCGTGGGTAGGTACCAAAAGACGCATTTACCTTCCAACGAAGGTTGGATTGTATCGCCTGGAACCAACTACTCGGTGTTCGAGACGGATTTCGGCAAGGTTGGTATTTTGATCTGTTACGACATGCACTTTCCAGAGCCTTGTCGGATACTGGCTCTGCGAGGTGCTGAAATAGTGTTCAATCCTACTGTGGGATACGATTTCTGTGGCGAGCTTATAGGTGAGATGAGAGTTCGGATTCGCGCGGTGGACAATGGTGTATACATTGTTGTTTCCAACTTT
>QMVO01000236.1 GCA_003661125.1 Methanosarcinales archaeon | reverse complement strand
GTGTTAAGAATCGCCATAAAAAGATCTTATACTTTAATTATTATAAACCGTATTCCTCCATATCAAGATGTTTTCTCCTTTCTTTGTTCACCTTTTCCAATATGTTCGCCGTCTTTATCCTTCTCCAACGCTTTTCAAGGAACGAGTGGACACCACTCTTTCTTTATCCTCAAGACTTTGAATGATCCGCTGTAAGCTCGATCACAAGGTTTTGCAGAGTATTCTCTACACGCGAATATCTTTCAAGTACCTGTGTTCGGAACGACAACTCCCTCAGTTGTGGTTTTAAAAGTTCTAAAGCTCCATAGCATCATAACCGCGACTGCCCTTATCGCAGCTGTGGTTCCCATCACGGCCTTTTTGAGATCTTCCAGCGATATTTCATTGAAGGTCTCACCGTTGAAGCTACAAAAGGATGATCCAGGTGTTTCTTTCAGAAAAGCAAAACATGGGGGAGTTAAGGTCGGCGAGTTTCATCTGAAATACTCCCCAATTTTTGGGCGGGGAAAACATTAGCTTTGGATCTTTATGTAGTGCATGAGCTTTATGCTCTCTTCACTTTCGCCTCTCTTTTTGTAGTGCACTCTGCTTCTTGGTATCTTCGAAAGTTCACAGGCTCTCTTTACACTGATCTTTCCAAAAAATGCTTCCGATGAATTATCTGAAGCTCTTCTTCTTTGCTTAATAATTGACTAATATTGAGACAATACGAAATCGCTGATGTTGGTGCAGAGCATGGTACTTGCGAGGTTTGCGTTGTATAACCTGGAGCGATTATTCTGGGAAAGGTTCGAAAAATGTGTGGTTTCGGTTTATCTCTCGGTATACAGAAAAGCTTATGCGAGAAAGGCGATTTCAGCTGTTTCGGAATCTTTAAGCGGTGCCAAGTAAACCTTGACTTTTTGTTCTCTTTTGCTATATATGATATTAAATCTCGTGGGGTAGGCTGGTCTTTGCCATAACGGAAACGCCTTGTTAGGTGACATCGGGTTATTTTTCTAACGCTTTTAATGTAGCTTTCCGGATGCCATCCTTAGGAACTTCGTGTCCAAACCATACTTCTTTCCCGTTTACAAAAATTCCCCTAGGAATTTGATAACGAAGAAAAATACTTCTTTTATCTGCACAGTATTCATTAAGGATAACTTTACTTTTGGACTCTTCTACCACTTCTCTAACCCTTTGTGTGCTTCTGTACTACTTGTCGGACAAAACGTATTCCAAAAAAGATCTACTTTACTTTATTTGGATGGGGATTAAAATGGTAATTTGGAGTTAACATAGTTGGTTCTTTTACAGTTGAGTCGCAAATTTTCCATAAAATAGCTTTTTCATTTTCACGCTTTACTACTTTGAATCCACATTTTTTGAAGAAAGCTGCCGGCATAAACCAGTGACCATGATAATAACCTATTGTAACCAAACCTTTAAAACCCTGATGTAGTGCTTCCCTTTCTGCTGAAATGATTAGTTTTCTTCCTATACCTCTTTTTCTTGCTTTACTTAATACAACCAAACAAGGAATTGCCAATAAATTCTCTCCAATTGGGCCCCAGGGACATATTTCTATAGGTATCAGATGAATAAAGCCCACGGGCTCATCATTTACACAGGCAACTTTTGTTCTTGCCTTTTATGATATAAGCTTTGAAGTCAAGCAATTCTTCTTTTAGCTGAGTAATTTATTTCACATCTCGAATGACATTCTGGAGTGTCATTAACATGCGTACATGTGCCAACGAAGTACTTGTCACAATCCTTCATGCCACGTATAGTTAACAATGCCTATACACTCCTATTCTCAACCTAGTATCGCCTAACATTCCAAGCGTATCTGAAGTTCCGAGCGAAGCGAGGAATTTGGGTAAAGGTGCGAGGCGCCATAACTAAACGCGCTCTGTTATCTGACGTTGCGAGCATCTTAAAACAAGTGATTTTCGTAGGTACCTCTCCTTTTTCCTAACGCTCCATTGGGCAAACAGTTACGTAAACTTCACTTGAAAGGTTGTGTGAAAGACCAGTGAGTTTGGATGATGCGCCAGTGTTTATCTATCTTCCGATAGACCTCCGTGCAATTCCAGCGATTTTGTGTTTCCCCTCTATAAGAGATATAGTTGAAGGTCAGCACAGCAATATCGCCACAAAGCTGCACTTTAGGATTAATCAATTCATAGCGGTCTATTTGAATTTTACCGCGTATGCCTTCGTAATAAGAAATCAATGCCTTAAGGCCGTCCAAACGACGCTCTATGAAGGGATCAAAATAGACCACATCGGGGGCTGATATCTCAAGAAAACCTGATGGATCTCCTTTCCCCCATCGGTCTAAAGCCGCATGCTCCATAGCAATGATAGTTGTGGATATCTCTTTTTCATTCATGGGTATTCCTCCTTTCTCCCTGTCCGTAATGAGCAAATAACACTTTGGGGATATCCAAAGTTCCGAGCGTAGCGAGGAATTTAGATGAAGTGTCAGCGAAATTGGATATGCACCTGTTAGGTAACCCCGTTAGAGACGAGTCGCGATAATGGCGAGACATTTCGCTCGACGGCATTATTTTACAAACTCTCTTCATCTTGGAGATTATTTTCAAGAAAGTCCAAGACCACATCCCTTCTCAAAAGTTCATGGCAGAATTGACTTTGATAATTCCTAAGGCAACCATAACAACTTGTTTCTTTTCCGCATGTGCAGTTTTTTACCCGCTCTAAACTACTTTTGAGTATGTTGTAAATATTATCTTCATCTGCGATACGCTTTACAAGTCCTGTTCTTCCAAGAACATTATCGAACAAAATCAGCATCATCCCTTCTTCAAATGGATAAAGACAACCATCTATATCCTGCTTTTTTATTCCAATGCTTGACTTGCCCCCTCAAGAGTTGCATAAAGTAGGGAATACCAAAAACTTTCATCTTCATTCATTTTTGGTTCCTCAAAAGAGATGGAAAGGACATCAAAACTCTCTTCCTTTGGCTCTTTGTAGTTGAAAAAATAGGGTCTTGTTGCAAATCCACGTCTTGGGTGTGATTCACCAGTTTTTTTAGGTTCATAGTCTTTAGAAGTTATAAAACCGAAGACCGGTGTAACAAGTCTGGATATTTCCCTCAGGAGGTATGGTGTATGCTCTATATCGGTATTGACGTATCTGTTGATAACTTTCACGTTGCCATTTACTACCCTGATTCTGAGTCGTTCAAACTTCTCTCTTTTCCTCAATCTCGGAATGGATTTGATGATTTCAAATCCATTCTTTTGAGTCTTGACGATGAGGTTTCCATAGCTCTTGAAGTTGCTGGTTCTTACTCTCATAATCCTTTCTCTTTTCTCAAAAACCACAATTTCAATGTTATCCTTCTCTGTCCCTACGCAGTCAAAAACATTCTCAAGGCTTTTTCCAAATCCAAAACTGATTCTATCGATGCTAAGAACATCGCTCTTTCTCTATGTCTACTGGGTGGAAATTTAAAACCTTCTTGCACACCACCCTATGATATCTTATCACTCAGAAAATTGGTCAGATTCAGAGCTTCACTAACGACCTCTCTGTCCAACTTGCAAAAGCAACTTAGAAATGCACTTAGGTACAACATGCCTGAGATACTTAAATTCTTCAAAACTTTATCTTCCAGAGTTTTGATTTCTCTGCTTTCTAATTATCCTTCAAGAAAACAAATACTATCTCGTGAAAAAGAAGTAATAAAACTGCTTTCTTCTTTCAAAAAATGGTCTGAGGAAAAAGCAAGAAG
>QMVO01000235.1 GCA_003661125.1 Methanosarcinales archaeon | reverse complement strand
TTCTGGTTCAATTTCGTGTTCAAGCATAGAGAAGAGATAGAAAGGGGAACTTTCAAATTGAATGAGGAAGAAAAGAACGCTTATTTGGGCAAAAAATTCGAGCGCTTTGCCCGGGATGAGATTTTTCGATTTCTGCTTCCTTTAGGGTTTGAGAGGATTGGCAGGTGGTGGCATAAGGGTGAAGAGATAGACATAGTGGCAGTAAATGATAAAAAAAAGCTGATTGCTTTCTTCGAGATAAAATGGGGAAAGCTGAGCTACCGTGAGACAGAGAGGCTATTAAATGCGCTCAGGGATAAGGCAAAGCGTGTCGGTCTCGGTTGGCACGTAAAAGGCGAAGAGAAAGAGAGGCAGGAGTATTATGGCATTATAGCTGAAAGCATTGAAGGCAAAGAAGAACTCAGCAACCAGGGTTTTATGGTCTATGATTTAGGGAACTTGCTCAATAAAAACATAAAAAGAAACAAAAGAGGATGAAAATTTAAAATGGATAGCATGAAGGAAGTTTACGATGGGATAAAAAAATTAATTACGATTACCGAGAAGATAGAAGGGCATACGAAGGATATAGAGGAGATAAAGGATAAGGTAGGGGCGATAGAGGGTAGATTGAATTCTTTAGATACCGGTCAAAAAGAGGTAAAAGTTGATACTCGGAAGAATGCAGAGGATATAGTAGAAATAAAGGGAAAAGTAGAAGTGATTGAAGAGCGATTGAATTCTTTAGATACCGGTCAAAAGGTGATAAGTGTTGATATTCGCGCGATAAAAGATAAATTGGAAGTGAACGATGAGATATATGCGATAAAGGAGCGACTGAGTGCGGTTGAAACCGAAATGGGTAAAATTAAGGCTTGAAAATGGAAGAATAGTTTGATGTTTGGATTTTGAATGTAAAGGGGAAGGCGGCGATTGGATTCGATGCAAACTGAGTTAGGCGCCAAAATAGGCAGTATTTTACCATAACGCCCTCTCTTCTACCGTTGAGAGCTTGGTATTAATTTCAGGAACTGCTTTTTTTTCCTTCTACCACTGACAGGGCTACTCCTTCATCACGAAGGCTTCTTAAAATCGCTAACCAGACTTATAATTAAATAGTAAGATAACTTAAAATTAAAACATGGACACGAGAAGTATTTCGTGGAATAAGTTAAAAAAATATTCTGGATTATGGGTAGCAGTTGCGGAGGAAGAAATACTGACAAGCGGAAGGACTCTGGAAGAAGTGATGAAGAAAGTCGAGACGAGTGGCAAAAAAGCTGAGGTCTTTCAAGTCCCCTTAGAAGAGGAGGTGTATATCCTTGCCTTTGTCTTTGAGCTTTGACTACGAAGAAATAGCAGGTAACTTCTATCCCATTATTCCCATCGAGCTAAAAGCGAAAGGAAAGCGATTTTTAACCAGAGCTTATGTGGATTCTGGAGCAAACTTTAGTATATTCAATGCAGAGATCGCAGATTATTTGGGTCTGGATTATCGTAAGAGAGATAAGATATATCCATCAGGCGTTGGAGGACACATCTGCGCGTATATAAATGAGATTTTTATTTCTATCCATGACGTAGAAATACACTGCAAGGTTTTGTTCTCTGATGAATTCATGGTCAAGTTCAATCTGTTAGGTAGAGCGGGTATATTTGATAGATTTAGAGTATGCTTTGATGATCCAGAGAAAAAGCTTTACCTTTATGAGAAAGTGTAATTAAGAGGTTATCGCATGTCATACGCATGCGGCTGTTAACATCACTTGGGGATTCATCTCGCCTCTCTTAAATAAATAAACCGAAAAGCTTTTTATGTTATAAACATATATTTCTCTCATATGTTGCGAAAATAGGCAAGGGAAGAGAGATGAACGAAAACAGAAGCAAAATGGTTCTTATGTCCATAGCAATAGTCGCAATCGGTATATTCACTCTCCCTATCTCGGTCTCGCTATTCAGTGCGCAGCATACCTGGTATGACCTCTCCGCGGGAGCGAATGATGTGCCATGTGAGAAGTGTCATGCTGAGATAGCAGATGAGATGCAGAGCAGCGATAACGGTGTTCATCGCGACTTGACCTGCGCGATGTGCCACAGAACGATATTTACAAATTATATCTATGGAAGTGGTTACGTATTTGCTCAATAAGTTGTGGTAAATCTGTTTTATTTGAGTTGCGATGGTGTTTTTACGCGATTTCATCAAAAATCCCCACCTAATATTGAGCAAGTTCGTGGTTACGGTAGCGGTTCCGCGGCAGGAAAAGAAGCACATGCCGCTTCTACTGTCGAGTGTATGGATTGTCACGGGATTTGGCATGACTGGGGGGTAGTATGGGATCACTACTCATACCCTGAGTATGTCGGAGAGTGTTATAAGTGTCATGGAGGTTACGGTGGCATTCCTGATAGGGGTTACTTAGACTTTATTTCCGCTGGCGGTTTCGGAATAGAAGACCCTGCGTGGCCTGGTCATAATACTACCGACACAGACACCGGTGCGAAGGCAGCGCATAAGAAGTTCGTGCTCGATGCGATGAACGAAACCTTGATGGAAGGAGCGAATGAAGCATGCATCGCATGCCATACCCGCGTGGGAGTGAACATCACGTGGACGAAGAACGAGAATCTGGAGTTCAATGCAACCGAGGACGGAACGGGTAACTGGACTATCCCGAGCTTTGCCGCCGGTGGTGAGAACGTGACGCAGGTGAATACGCCAAACAACTGGACTATATAACTAACTATATAATCCATAAAATAAAGTCGATCGATTTTGTTTTGTTTTGTTTGTTTAATGCAAAGCATAAAGCGTAAAACACAAACTTTTTATACCCTGAAACCCTCCATGTAATATAAGGAAAAAAGGGAAGAAGAATGAGCGGGAAAATAGCTCTGGCTGCGATGGCAATCGTGGCAATCGGCATCTTCGCTCTCCCGAGCACGATATCAGTCTTCGGTGGGCTGCATACCTGGTATGACCTTGGCGTAAGGAGTGGTAAATATATGCCATGTATAAAGTGCCATGCCGATGTATATGAGGAATATGCAGTAATGGCAAGAACACATGCCCCCCACTGGAAATTAAAGGGTTACGACCCAAATAAGGCGTGTTATGCCTGCCATAGAGCAAGACAGATACAGTATGCAGAAGGCGGTGGTTTTGGAGCAACACCAGGAGAACAAGCACATGCTGCCTCCACGATTGCGTGTCTGGAATGCCATGAGTTCAAGAACAACGACGTACACAACAAACACCGCACTTACGTACAGGCTGCTGCAAACTATAATCTGATGGAATCCTCAAACGAGGCTTGCATTGCTTGTCATACCGACATCGAGTTGTACATAGAGTGGACTGATGGCGGTTAATTAAAACAAGAACAAAAAATCCATGAGGAGGTGAAAAGGAGAGAAGGAAGAAATGAATGGAAACGGATACAAAATAGCTCTGATGGCGATAGCAGTAGCAGCAATCGGCATCTTCGCTCTTCCGAGCACGATGTCCCTGCTCGGTGGACAGCATACCTGGTATGATCTTGGCGGTGCAGGTGTACCGTGTGAAAAGTGTCATGCCGATGTGCATGCGGAACTTTCGGACCAAACAGCATACCACAGTTCATTTGATTGTTACGCGTGTCATAGAGCTAATAAGACAATACAGTATGCAGCAGGAGGCGGTTCTGTGAAACCAGGTAAACAAGCACATGCTGCTTCTACAATCGCTTGTATGGAATGCCATGAGCACAATGCAAAAGTTACGCAGGGACCGTTTGCCGGTGGATTC
>QMVO01000234.1 GCA_003661125.1 Methanosarcinales archaeon | reverse complement strand
GTTTGTAGTTTTCAGCGCTTCTTTCGCTTCCTTTATCTCTTCCCTTTCAGCGTATTCAATCTGTGGTTTTCCGGCTAAAATCTCGCTACTCAACTCTTTTAAATCGGAAGTAATTAAAAATTGTCTTGATTCCGCTTCTTTTTTCCTTTTTAACTCTTCTATTATTCCCTCTAAATACCTTTCAACACTTTCTACCACTTCTTTTGTGATGGCACCTTGATTTTCTAATTTCCCAAGTTCGATAACTACGAACTCCCTAAACGTTCCATCCTTCTTTGTCGCTTCTCTGCAAAACAACTCGTAGTAGTTCTTCGCTAAATCTTCAAAAATATCATCTCTTCCATTGAAATATTGAGAAACCAAAGATTTCCTAGCTTCTTCACTAACATCTAATTTCCACAACTCGCGAAGGATTTCCTCCTCCTTCTTCTTCAAATTTTCCAAAATACTTTTGGCTTCGGGGTCCTCCGATTGTTTAATGGTTTCGTTTAACGCCTTTTTCAGAAGCCCGAAAGCATCCTTCTCGCCAATTCTTCCAATTAATCCTTTAGCAAGACCTGCTAAACTGATAATATCACCAATTCCAATTTTTAACAGTAACGGGAGCCCGAAGGCGATTAACAGCTCTAACATTTCACATCTTGCACAATCAAAATCAATACCTCTAATAGTTTAAATTTTTTCTCAGTAAATCCAGAGCAGCATCCACGCCGAACTTCCTCAACACCAACTCCACGCATCTCGCTATCAATCTTGTATCCGCATCAGCATCTTCTTCATCTTGTATAACTTATTCAACGCCTCGATTGGGGAAATCTCTTCTAAATTTATTGATTTTAGCTCCTCAACTACTGGATGGAGTTGCACCACATATTCCTTCTTCGTTTCCACTTCTGCTTTTCTCTTCAATCCCTCCTTTTCTACCTCGTTCTCCAACCGTCGTAAAACGCTTTTTGCTGATTCTATCACCTCCTCAGGCAGTCCAGCGAGTTTAGCAACCTGAATCCCATAACTTTTTGAACCCCTTCCTTCCACAACCTTCCTTACGAAAAATATCTCATCACCAGCTTCTTTTATTGAAACATTATAACAGTTCGTGCTCTCAAGTGCATCAGCAAGTTCTGTTAGCTCATAGAAATGCGTTGCGAACATCGTCTTCGCTTTTAACCTGGTATTTACATATTCACCCACAGACCACGCTATACTGACACCATCCAGAGTGCTCGTACCTCGCCCAATCTCATCGAGAATTATCAGGCTTCGTTCTGTCGCATTATTCAAGATGTTTGCGGTCTCGCTCATTTCCACCATGAACGAACTCTGACCCATAGAAAGATCGTCATAAGCACCAACTCTTGTAAATATCCTATCCACAATGCCTATTTTCGCTTCGCGCGCAGGCACAAAAGAGCCAAGTTGCGACATCAGCACGATTAAAGCCGTCTGGCGCATGAAAGTTGATTTCCCACTCATGTTAGGCCCCGTGATAAGCATCAAACGGTTATTTTTGTCAAGCCGAACATCATTCGGCACAAACCCTTCTTTTACCTCCTTTTCCACCACAGGATGCCTGCCTTCTCGTATCACAATCTCATTACCTGCGTCCACTTCCGGGCAGCAATATCCGTTTTCCGCTGCAACTTCAGCAAAAGACAGGAGCATATCGAGTTCAGCAACTAAATTTGCAGCTTCTTGTATATCTTTTGCTCTTTTTCCCACTGCTTTTCGTATTTGCTCGAACAACTCATATTCCAGTTCTTTTATTCTTTCCTCGGCACTCAGCGCTTTCGCCTCGTAATCTTTCAATTCCTCCGTCACATACCGTTCTGCCTCTGTAAGCGTCTGTTTTCTGATATACGCTTCAGGCACCTTCCCTGCCCACGATTTCCGCACCTCGATGTAATATCCAAAAACTTTGTTGTAACCCACCTTAAGCGATTTAATTCCGGTGCGGGCTTTCTCGTGCTCCTCAAATTCCGCCAACCATCTTCTCCCTTCGTGTTTTATTTTTCTCAGCTCATCCAGCTCAGCATTAAAACCCTCTCTTATCACGCCTCCTTCCTTTATTGTCCCCGGAGGCTCCTCTATTATGCCACGTTCTATCAAATCAACCACTTCTGAGAAGTCCTTGGTTCGTAACGCTTTCAAAATGGTTCGTATCTTTTCTGCACGGCATTTCTTTAACAATCCTCGTAAATCATTTATTTGCAGTAGAGACCGTTTAAGCAAGACCAAATCTTTTCCATTTGCATTTCCAAACGATATCCTGCTTATTATCCGTTCGATATCATATACTTCCCTGAATATCTCCTTCAATGATTCCCTTAGTAGTATGTCCTCGTAAAATTCTTTTACCACTTCTTCCCTTCTTTTTATCTCCACAGTGTCAAGCAAAGGGAACTGTAAATTCTTCTTCAGGAGTCTTGAACCCATTCCTGTAAGTGTTTTGTCCAGCACACCGACAAGCGTCCCGCGTTGTGTTCCATCTCTTATGTTATTAAATATTTCCAGGTTTCTGACGGTAACACTGTCCAAAACCATATAATCGGAGACGAAGAAGGTTTTAGGCGGTTTTATATGCGACAGCACACGCTTTTGTGTATCGCGTAGATAGGAAATCACGGCACCTGCAGCTGTTATGCCTGCTTTAAGCTCAGCACAACCAAAACCATCGAGCGAGATAACGCCATAATGGTTTATCAGTGTGGTGTATGCATTTTTATAATCGAAATAGTAATCATCATATCGAGAAATGGTGCAAGTATTCAGCTCCAATCCGAGTTCAAGCGAATCCGGTAGAATTATCTCCGCCGGCTTCACCCGGTCTATCTCGTTCAGCAGTGAGGAATGCGATATATCGTCATCTAATTCTGTTAATAAAAACTCGCCCGTAGAAACGTCAACGATTGCAATACCGGTCTTACTATCCACCAGGTTCACACACATCAGATAATTGCTGATTCTCTCCTCTAAGAAAGAGTCCTCAATAACCGTTCCAGGTGTAATCAACCTCACGACCTCTCTCTTTTCTACATCTTTATGCGTTTTATCCCATATCTGTTCGCATACTGCCACTTTGTAGCCCTTTGTGATCAATTGTCTTATGTAAGGTGTGACCGCATGAAAGGGGACGCCAGCCATCGGTATTCTCTTAGCTGCTCCTTTACCCCTGCCAGTTGTGGTTAAAGCAATGTTCAGCTCCCGAGCTGCTATTTTTGCATCTTCACCAAAAGTTTCGTAGAAGTCGCCGACACGGAAAAGTAAGATGGCATCGTGATATTTCTCTTTTATTTTATAGTACTGCTGCATCATTGGTGTTATTTCGGGCATTGTCATCCCCCTCTACATTACACGTAGCTAAACTCAAGTGATAAATCTTGTGTTGTAGTTTATAATTATAAGTGCACACATCATAAAATATGTAAAGAATGGAAAAGAAAAAGGGCTCGTGGCTTAGCTTGGATAAAGCACCGGCCTTCTAAGCCGGGGATCGCGGGTTCGAATCCCGCCGAGTCCGTACTAATGAAGAATTTGCACAAGTTGTTAAGATGCAAGTCAAACCTTGGGGCTGTAACCTTAGAATCCTTAGGATTTGCGGTAGTCTATCTTCCCCCTTTTCAACTTTGCTAAATCCTTATTTCCACGATTCAATGAAATCCAGGTACCCCAACGCTCTCTTTTCATAAATGTATCGATGTGAATTATACTTATTTAAAGTTATGCAACGCAGCAAAAAACCGAAAAACTTATATATATCCTTTTCCTTAATATTATTATGGTT
>QMVO01000233.1 GCA_003661125.1 Methanosarcinales archaeon | reverse complement strand
TTGCATGACTTGAAAGATGCCTATGTTTTTTATGAAGAGGAAGGGGATGAGAGTTGGCTGCGAGAACTTATCATGCCAATGGAACATGCATTGGGACACCTGCCGTGCATAATCGTAAAGGATAGTGCGGTTGATGCAATATGTCATGGCGCAGACCTTGCCGTGCCCGGGATTTCGAGAATAGAAGAAGGAATAAATACAGGCAATCGTGTGGTAATATATACATTAAGGGGTGAAGCGGTGAGCATAGGCAAAGCAAAGAAGGGCTCGGAAGATATGTTCAGAGCGGAAAAAGGCGTATGTGTAGAAACAGAGAAAGTGTTTATGAAGCCAGGGACATATATGAAAGGTTGGAGGAGAAAGGAAAAATATGCTCAACAAGGTGTGGAAAACTCTAAATTTATAAGTTCATGTTAAGTATTTATTATAATAAGGATAAGCCGAGGTGGCTGAGTGGTAAGGCGCAGGCCTGGAGCTCGTTGGGTCAGAACAGGTAGCCTGTGTTCCGAAAGGAACTCAAGGGTTCAAATCCCTTCCTCGGCGAAAAAATTTCAAACACTTTCTTTCTAAAGAAAGAACAGGTGCTAAGAAAGATGCAAAAGAGAAACGGATAAAGGAAAAAAATGCGAGAAGAGGGAGAAAAAGAAAAAGAGGAATTCCGGCATATTGTCAGGATTTTAGATACAGATTTAGATGGTAAAAGAAGCGTAGCGTATTCGCTATGTGGAATAAAGGGGATAGGGCGAAGAGTAGCGAAGACAATAGTTGTTTCTTCGGGGATAGACCCGCGGGCAAAAATGGGTGAGCTTTCAGACGATGAAATAGAGCGGTTAAAGGGTGCGATTAAGAATGCAGAGAAGCGATTGCCACGGTGGATGTTAAACAGGAAAAAAGACTTAATTACTGGGGAAGACAAGCACATAATGGGCTCAGACCTGCTGTTGAAGCTGCGAGAAGACATAAATTTGTTGCGGAAGATAAGGTCGTATCGGGGAATAAGACATGAAAGGGGACTAAAAGTACGGGGACAAAGAACAAAATCAACGGGACGAAAAGGATTGGTGGTAGGTGTGACGAGGAAGAAACTATTGGCTACAAAGGCAAAAAGTAAGACAGGGGAAAGATAAAGGGGGTAAGTAAAAAATGGGGCATATAAAGAGAAGAAAGAAGACGTATGAGCGACCAAGAAGACCCTGGGTAGTGCAAAGGATAAAAGAGGAGAAGGAGTTAGTCGAGAAGTATGGATTAAAGAACAAGCGCGAGATATGGAAAGCAGCGAGCCTCATAAGGAGGTACCGAAGGGAGGTAAGAAAGATTTTAGCGGAAGTAGCGGGAGGAAAGCCGACGGAACATACGATAAGAAAAGAGAGAGAAATCTTAACGAGCTTAAAGAGGAAAGGGATACTAAAAGAAGGAATGAGTGAAGGAGAAAGTGGGGCGGGCTCGAGATTGGAAGATGTTTTAGCACTGAGCTTAAAGGATATTCTGGAAAGGAGACTACAAACACGTGTACAAAAAAAGGGGCTATCCAATTCGCTTAAACATGCCAGACAACTCATCGTTCATGGTCATATCGCGGTTAATGGTCGAAGAGTTACCGTTCCTTCTTATCTGGTGAGCGTGGATGAGGAAAGGAAAATGGACTACTATGGACATGCTCCTGTTTCTATTTCTACTGTCACAGGGGAGAAGGGAGTGGAAGTAGCAGAGGGAAGAGAAAAATAGATGGGGGGTTTGAAAAATGGCAGTTGAGAAATGGGTAATAGCACATATTTTTTCTTCATTTAATAACACCATTATCACGATTACTGATATGACAGGTGCGGAAACGATTGCAAGGGCTTCTGGCGGAATGATAGCAAAAGCAGATCGTGATGAAAGCTCCCCATATACCGCGATGCAGATGGCAACGCAGCTTGCGGATAAACTAAAAGAGCGAGAGATATGGGGGATACATGTGAAAGTAAAGGCGTCACCGGGGCGTAAAGCGAGAACTACTGCTCCAGGCGCGCAGGCGGCAATAAGAGCTTTTGCCCGTGCAGGATTGCGGATAGGGAAAATAGAGGACGTGACGCCTGTACCACATGACGGCACGAAACGCCCTGGTGGAAAGAGGGGGAGAAGAGTGTAGGCTTCATGCGAAGCAAAAAGTTATGGAAGTAAGGATAATCGAAAGAGGGAAAAACGAAGTGAAGTTTGTGCTTTCCGGAGTGGAAACGCGATTTGCAAATGCGCTCAGGAGAGCAATGATTGCAGAAGTGCCAAAGCTTGCAATTGATGAAGTGAACATTCATGAAAATACGTCTTTATTATATGACGAGCAGTTAGCGTTGCGTTTGGCTTTGATTCCTTTGAAGACCGATCTCGGTACATACAGTGATGAAGACCGGGTCTCTCTGACCTTAAAAGCGGAAAGTCCAGAACGAGCGGGATATACAATGGTTTATTCTAAGGAACTCATCTCCTCAGACCCAGGAGTAGAGGCGGCGTTTGAAAATATACCCATCGTGAAGCTGATCTCAACGGAAAGAGAGATTGGCAGTATTAGAACGGTTGCAAGACAAAAAATCGCTCTGGAAGCGATTGCAAGGCTGGGCAGGGGAAAGAAACATGCGAAATGGCAGCCTGTTACTACCTGTGGTTACAAAATCGTGCCGGGAGAAGAAGGCGAACCCAACTCAGTGACCTTTGCAGTGGAGGGAGATGGCTCTGTGCCCGTAGATGAGCTAATAATAGAAGCAGCGAGAATAATGCAAGAAAAATGCCAGATGGTGGTGGACGAGCTAACAGGGAAAAGTAAGTGAAAGCGATTATACCGTTTAAGAAGGAAGGAGCAAAATCGAGATTAGGGGATTTTTTATGTGAAAGAGAAAGAGAAGAACTTGCCATAAGGATGTTAAAAGACGTTTTAGCAGCATTATCAAAATCGGAGATAGAAGAAGCCGAGATAATTTCAACAGGCTCAGAAGAAATAATGGAAGAATTGAAATCAGGATTGGATTCTCACGTGAGGTGGAAGCTAAAACTGTCTGCTCGAGAGGATGGTAGAGGGCTGAATGCGGTGCTAAATGAAGTATTAAGGGAGGAAAAAGAGCCAGTGCTGATAATAATGGCTGATATTCCTCTGGCGACGCCTGAGAGTATAAATGAAATTGTTGGTCACGAGGAGGATGTGGTGATAGCACCAGGGAGAAAAGGAGGCACAAACGCTTTGTTCCTGCGCAGACCTTCTGAGTTTGCGGTTTCTTATTATGGAATTAGCTGTTTGGAGCATATAGAAACGGCGAAAAGACGGAATTTAACCCATGTCATTCACGATTCCTTTTTTATCGGTGCGGATATAGACGAGATAGATGACTTGACGGAGCTATTGATCCACGGTAGAGGGTTCTCAGCGGAATATTTACGTAGAATCGGTGTTTTTCTTCGCGTGGATAAAAAGTCGAAGACACCGGCAATAGTGGACAGATAAAAAAGCTCCACCTGTACGACTACGGTAATTAAAATCTCGGTAGCCTTTTGTTAATATATATCTCACTGTCTATCTAATCTAATTATCAGTTCTGCGGAGTGGGGGTTATGTAAAATCGTAAAAGGTTTTCAAAGTCCGATTACAACCTCTCTATCAATCGGTTGTAGGAGGATTTACATGCCATTCTCTTTTTTATTGTACATAAAGTATGACTTTCTTCATTTTATCCTTTCAAATCAAACGAAAATCCTTAGATAAAAAAGTCATACATGTTTGAATTATGGAAGAAGTAATTGCCTCACCTTTCATC
>QMVO01000232.1 GCA_003661125.1 Methanosarcinales archaeon | reverse complement strand
TATGAACTCGCTCAAAAACTTGACTTCATCTTCTTTGAGTTGTATCTCTAAGCTTTTCATGCGATACTGTAAGAGTGTCAAGTATATAAATATGTAACATAACTAAGTTGCTGAAACACTAGGTCAACTTTTATATATAGTACCTAACTAAATTGTAAGGGGAAAAATGGAGGAAAAAGACAAAATTTTCGATGCCATAATTAAGCGGGTTAGAGAGGAGCCCTATGCAAAGAAGATGGGGATGGAACTGATAGAATTGGATGAGGGGCACTCAAAAGTAAAAATGACTTTTAAGGAGGATATGGAGAATATTTTTGGTATGGCGCATGGAGGCGCGATATTTTCTCTGATTGATGAAGCCTTTGAAACGGCTGCGAACTCACATGGAACCGCGGCGGTTGCGCTCAGTATGAATGTTACCTACATAAAACCCGCTTCGGCAGGAGACGTCTTATATGCGGAAGCGAAAGAGGTGAGCAGCTCCGGCAGAATTGGAACATACATGATCAATGTCGAAAATGACGGAGGCGACCTGATCGCCATTTGTCAAGCTCTGGTTTACAGAAAAAAGGAAGATTTACCCTTCCTGGATTTCTCGTGATTACAAATGTTTGTATTATTATTTATATAATTAACTAACTGAGGCAAACAAAAATGAGTTCCTCGATCCCAAAAGACCCTCTGACAATACTAAATGGCGTGTTTAATCATCACTCCTTTCGCTCGTATCAAGAAGAGATAATTGAGAATGTCTTAGCAGGGAAGAACACGCTTGCAATTCTACCTACGGGTGCCGGAAAATCTATTTGTTTTCAGATACCCGCATTGATTTTTGATGGTCTCACAGTGGTTGTAAGCCCGTTAATTGCATTGATGAAGGACCAGGTGGACGGGCTGATGAAGAAAGGAGTCCTTGACGTGGCGTATATCAATTCCATGCTTGACCAAAGCAGAAAAGAACGTATATACGAGATGTTAAAACAATCGAAATTGAAGATGCTGTATGTTGCACCGGAAACATTCGCAGATAATAAATTGATGAGTGTATTGAAGTCGTGTAATATCAGTTTGATAGCGATAGACGAGGTGCATTGCATTTCTATCTGGGGTCATAACTTCAGACCCGATTATTTACGACTGCGGCAGGTGATAAGGGCATTAAACAATCCCGCACCGCCCGTGCTTGGATTGACAGCCACAGCCACAAAAACAGTCGAAGTGGATGTGCAAAAACAATTAGGCATACAATGCAAAGTGTTCAAAGCCAGTTTTGACAGAAAGAATCTGTTATACTCGGTAATCCGTTTGAAAAGTAACCACAGAAAAGAGGAAATCCTCAAAACGCTCTTAAAACGGCTCAAAGGCTCTGCCATCGTGTACGTTAATTTCACAAGAACCGCAGAGGAGCTGACTAAATATTTAGCTGCGGAAGGATTGAGCGCATCGTATTATCACGGTCAAATAAGGGATAAGGAAGAAAGAAGGAGGGTACAAAATGATTTTATAAGCGGAAGGACGAGAATTGTGGTGGCTACCAATGCCTTCGGGATGGGCATTGACAAAGAGGACATAAGGGCAATAATCCATTACAATCTGCCAAAATCTATCGAGGACTATTACCAGGAGGTGGGTCGTGCGGGAAGGGATGGAAAGCCCGCGTATTGCTTCTTGCTTTATTCAAAAACGGATGAAATCAGAGTGCGAAAATTGGTTCAGTACTCTACACCTTCGCGGAAGCAAATTAAAGCGGTGCTCGATTTGTTGACACGGGCAGAGGGTAAATTAATTTACGTGAATGTGAAGAGGATAGCAAACGAATTGAAGCTGGAGGAAGTACCTATTAAGATAGTTTTGCATCATCTTGAGCGGATGGGTGCGATAAAAACGTATTTCAGGATTTTCAGGCGTGCATCAGTAAGAATGCTGAATGCTGACCTCAAATCGCTAAAATACAGGCAAGATGCGGAAAAGATAATCGGTAATGCGTATTTTAATGAAAATTTGAGTAGATGGATAGATTTGGAGGTGCTGAGCAGGTCTGTCCAGTTATCTGTTCCGAGGATAAACAATGTATTACGTGAGTTGAAAATTGCAGGGATAATAGAACTCGAAGAGAGGGATTTTTGTACGCCTGTCAAAATAAACCCCGGTATAAAGGATGTTGACACGGTAGAGTTACTTGAACTCTTTTTCCGATTGGAGGAGAGCAGCATGAAAAAGATAGATAAGGTAATCGAATATGTGGAGAGCGAGAAATGCAAGAGGAAGTTCATCCTGAATTATTTTGGTGAGGATTATGATGAGATGTGCAATGCATGCAGCATTTGCAATCCGTTATTGAATCCCATAACATGGTGAAAATAGGCTATTACCAGTGCCTGGCTAAATCAAAGCAATTAGAAAAAGCGACTTGCTAAATCATCTACTCGGATGAATTGCTTTGTCCGTTCCTTCCACACGCATACGTATCAGTGGTTTCGATATATGCCTTCTCGCAACCGGTGGGACTTCATATAACCCCTTTTCTATTTTTCTTTCAATAATCTCCCTATCCTTTCCCGCTTTAAAAGTCCCGCATCGTTTACACCGGTAACCCTGCCGTCTTCCCGCTGATTTCATCGTCCGCCCACACGCATCACATCTCGGATTTCTCTCTAACTCAATATTCAATTTCCTTACCCCTATCTTCTCAAGATTTAATGTCCCTTTCTTTAGTGACCCATAGACCGTGATTACATCACCCACTCGCAGGTTTCTTATAATAGCACGAAATCCTTTCGTCGGTTCGTATGCAATGCACTCGATACTTGTTTTTCCTGATAGAGAGATAGAAAATATCACATGCCCCCCTTCTATCGTTCGTGGATTGGAACTAACCACGCCATCCAAGACATAAGAGTGGTAGTCTTGCAACTTTTCCTCCGCACCTTCTAACTTTATCAAGTGAAAATCAGTTCCTTGATTTGTGATAAACAGCATTTTCCGCTCCTCTGGTTCTGCATGTACGAACTCGTAAGTTTTGTAGATTGCATCTACGCTGTCGCCTCTTATACCAAAAAGAACTGGACATGGTGAATGAGGTGCAAAAACTATTTCTTTGTTTGCTACATCTACCGTATCCCAGGTTAAAGGATAAGTAGCCGCATCTGCTTTCCACACGCTCGCTTCGTCTATCACCCTTAATGTCCCCCATCTTTCCCGTCGCCGATATGTCATCAGCTCATAAGTGAAATCATAAAGGTTGGGCTTATCCTTTTGTAAAACAAAAAACGAAGCAGCGGCTAATGCACCTATTAGTCCACGCTTGGCTTTTAATCCAAAATAATCCCAGTGGAAATTGGAGATGAGTTCATAAGCGTCTTCCAGCGTCAACACTTCTCTCACCGCATTTTCATAGAAGTTCTTTAATTTTGCCTCGCCACCATTCTCTTCTCTACCTCTCGCATTTAAAGCCTCATCATCAATAAAGACAACTCCTGGGTTTGTTTCTTCTTCTCTTAACTCTGATAGTTCTCTTACTCGCACTTTGACAACTTCTTTCACTTCTGCCTCTTCTTCCTTGTTCCTGATCTTTACCTCAAAAGAGACTGCTCCGTTGCCCCTTGTTTTAAATGGTATGCATGGATTGAGTCTTACCAATCTCGGTGTCGATACTTCTCCATATTTCCTCAGCTCATCAACTAAAACCGCGCATAGATATGTGGTGCACATTCCGCTTCTTGAATCCGTGTCGTCTATTCCGATGATCATTCAGACTTCCTTGTTTACTTAGAGTGTTTAGTTAGAT
>QMVO01000231.1 GCA_003661125.1 Methanosarcinales archaeon | reverse complement strand
GTATTTGCTCAATATTAAGTGGTAAAGTAAAATATAAAATCATGCATATTACCCAAATTTGCACATACTGCTCTCTCAGCCATTTTCAGTTTTTGGATTCCACCTTTTATTGAGCAGGTTCGGTTCAAGGATAAGGTTCTGAGGTTTGAATTTGAGAGCGCGGAGGAGTTCAATAACGGGGCTCTGCCCCGTTGACCCCGAAAACCCTGTAAGGGTTTAAGCGGAAATCTTTTTTCCGCAGGATAAATGGATGCAACAATTGATGATATTGTAAAATAACTGAGCAGGTGTTCCACACCTCCGGAGTATATTCTTGTGTAGAAGGATATGTTTCGGTAGAAATAAGTTTTTCCCGTGGCTCTCGGTCCAAATTCTATCATGTTCACGTTATTCTCAACTAAAGGAACAAATCTGCTAATCAGGATGAGTTTTTGTCTTTGTGTGTAAACTTCGGGATTCAAACCCGTGTGTTTATCAGCATGTCAATCCATTCATTGAGAGAGAAATTTGCCTCTTTTTTATAAACCCCTTCAGGTCTGTGTTTGAGACATGAAAAGGCTTGAAATCGCCTATCATCACTCGAAGTGTCAAATCTCTTCCTCTCTCATCCCTTAAAGGTTCGGAATACCTCAGAGTGACCAATCCCCATACGCCGGTAGAAAGTAATTGTTCATTGGCATCCACAACAGAATCTTTAATCATCGCATTCCTAAGATTTAAACTTGGCATAATTGCTTTTCTTATGCCGTACTTAATCGCGTCTAATTGCATCATAATTGCATCATGGAGATGAAACGACTGCCTCTCCCCTTGCCTTCCTGTTTTAAAATTTTTTTCTTTACCATATCCATCAATTCCCTTGTTGCGGTTATCCTTGAAACTTTGTTGAGGTTTACGTATTCTTTATTTGTTATCTTACCTTTTACTTTGACCTGTTTCAAAGCTTTTTTCTGCCTCTCATTTAAGATTTCCAGAGCTACTTCAGGTTTACCTCCCTCTAAGGTCACTTGCACATACGTTCCACTTGGCTTAAAGGTTATCCAGAAGTAAGATTCGTTATATTCAATAATTGGCTCTGGAGCATCTACACTTCTACAGATATTCCTCATCCTCAGTATTCCTGAGCCCAATTTTTCACCAAAGCCAATTCTTGCAAATAAATCAGAAATGATATGATTTCTTCTGAAAATTGTTTTGCCCAATTCGAATCCTTTTGGCTCTATCCAGACGTTTTCTATTAAAATCCTGTTAGGAAAGAAACGCAGTATATTGTTGTGCCCTTTTTCGAAATAATCGCGATGCATGACAGAATTGATTACCGCTTCTCTGATCGCCTCAAGCGGGTATTCATAAATCTCTTCTCTCTTTGGTTTACCTGTAAATTTATATGCTACCTTTGTGTATAACTTCACAAAATCCATTACATTATCAACAATCTCAAATAAAGAGCCTCTTATCTCCTTCCTGTCTATAACGTCCACACCATCTCTGTCTTTAAATAGAACGACAGTAAAGACGGACCAGGGAACGAATTTCTGTGGCTCGTCAGCGAAGAACAAAACGCCTGCGTTGTTGAGATAAATCCTGTTCTCTTGCTTTTCTGCTACACCAAGACTGATTAAGATTTTCTCAGGGCTTAACGTTTTAGAAAGCCCAGCGAGTTCAAAAAACTTATTCAGCTTTTCTTTGTCAAAATCATGTGGGAAAATGAACTTTTCGTTGATTAACTCGTCAAATCTTATCTTCCCTTCGGTTTTGAAAAATTCCATGATTTCATCTCTTGTGAGTTTTTGAGATATTGCGCCTATTCTTTTATAAAATCCGGAGGAGAATTCGTAAGGTTTGTCTTCCCCTTCTCTATGCCCTGCCCGAGATGGTAAAGAATAGCGGGCTTACTTTGATCGAAAAACAATTACAAAAAACAATCGGCTTCATCCCGAAAGTCAATGTAAATCACGGTAGTTCCTTATCAGTCGTCATGATACAGATACCTGTACTCAGAGCAACTGTCAATCACGATCTGCGCATGCCTCTTCTGGTCATCTGGTAGTCTATTGAAATGTTCGGTTCCAAAAAAGTCTGAACCAAGGTCCGCGATGAGATTCTGAATGTATTCCTGTCATTGTTCATCATTCAAACCTTCTTAGCCACCACGGTAATAAAGACAGGACCCCTTATATCTATTTTCTTCTTCCGCGACGTGATGTAACGCATCGCCAGTTCGTCTATTCTTATATTTATATCAGCACCGCTTCTCACTATTCTTACCTTCACTTCACAGTCTTTTTTATCTATTCCTCCTTTCCCTGCTTCCTCTTCTATTTTGTGCGAAGCAAAAGCGGCAAAGGCATCCAAAAACCTTATGTTTGTCGGCACGCCCTCTTCAAACATGGGCGCCCATTCACTCTTTCTCGGCACTCCAAATATAGAACCCTCATGCACAACTATTTCATTTAGATAAGCGGGACCGCATAAAAGCGTATTTTCCTCTGGCTCTACTACCCATACCTCAACGTCCCTCCCGAACAAATTTCCACGGTACGCGAGGAACTCACAGGGTGATTTTGTATTGCCTTTATCCTCACATACTCGCACAATGCCCTCTGCCATCCTCTCACCTTCAGCCGTATTCGGAGTTTTTTCTACGCTTATTACCCCTGCTATCTCCATGTCGCTCAATTCCCAGGGTGCATAAAATTGAGGAAATGCTAATGCTCTCACGTCATTCGCCTCGTGCAAAATCATCGCTAAACGCTCTACGCCCAACCCAAGATTCACCACGGGATAAGAAATATCGTATTGTGCCAGCGCGGTGGGAGAGTAAATACCAAAAGTTGCAAGTTCTATCCAGCCAATGCGAGGATGATAGCAAAAAACTTCTGTTTGCGTTTCCGGCATGTAATATTTTGAGCGCTTTTCGTCTTTTCTGAATCTTATTTTCTGGAAGCCGAATTGCGAAAGTAAGCCGGTTGCGATGTCCTTACCATCGTCTATGCTTACGTCCTCGTTACATAAAATGCAAGATGCAGAATGGTAATTACGAAGCCTTATTTCACCCTCTCGCTGCTCTCTTCTGAAACATCTATCCACGGAGAACAGTTTTATTGGTAGCGGTTTTTTGTGCCAAATTTCAGCAAGTGTCAAGAACCAGCCGGAGGTCATGTGACTTCGTAGGGTACTTTGAGAAGGAACAGGAGAAAGGCTTTTTAACTCCGGGAAAACAGCTTCAAGCACTTTCGTTACTTTCATATCCTCCACACCCAGACTATTTGCTACTTCATATATCAGGTCATCACCACCTATTTCGCCCTTTTTATACCGGTGCAATGTATTTCTGAGCGCCTCCATTTCCTCTTTCGAGAATTGTTTATCAAAGAAGGAGTTCATTTGCATCACCCTTTTTTCTGAAATGCCAATGTCCGGGCGAGGCAGTCCAGCGAGATAATAACAGCGGTCTAAGACGGCAAGCGCTTCTTTTCCAAATTGTTTCTTCACTTCCGCTTCTTCTATTATCAGGGGATTCATGACCTCCTCAAACCCGAGCCGGAGATATGCATCTCTCAGTTTTTGGATGGTTTCAAATACTGGGTGCGGTTTGCCGTAGCTCAACCTGCGCAATGACCTCGGATATTTTTCATTGAGGGTTCTCTTACTCATGTATTTTAGCCCTGCTAGCCATGCGGCTTCAAAATCCTTGCTCGTTTCTTCTCTTATCTGTTTTGGGTTGAACTTCATGATTAGCTTCTATAAAATTATAACCGATATTTATTTATATACCTGGAAAGGTTCATT
>QMVO01000230.1 GCA_003661125.1 Methanosarcinales archaeon | reverse complement strand
TTTGGTCTATTTTTCGATTACCTTCTTATATCCAACCTTGTCGGGTCTGTTATCCGCCCTTTAAGTGCTGAAGCAGCAACTACAGCTGGATTTGCCAAATAAACCTCCGAATCTTTATGCCCCATCCGTCCAATAAAGTTCCGGTTCGTTGTGCTTATACATCGTTCCCCGGATGCGAGAACGCCCATGTGACCACCCAGACATGCGCCACAGGTTGGACCACAAACAAAAGCATCAGCAGAAAGAAAAATTTTTATTAAACCCTCTTCGAGAGCCTGCTCAAACACGCTCTTACTTGCAGGAACCACAATCATTCTCACTTCGCGATTCACCTTTTTACCTTTCAATATCTTTGCGGCAACCCTTAAATCCTCGATTCTACCGTTTGTACAAGAGCCTAAATAAGCCTGATCTATCGGAACATCTAATTCGCTTGCAGGTGCGGTATTATCAGGCGAAAAAGGTTTTGCCACCGTTGGAACGATCTCCGATGCATTATACTCAAATACTCTCTCATACTCGTTTTCATTCCCATCGGCATAAACAGGTTTATATTCTCCTCTTACCCTGCCTCGCAGAAAATCGAAGACCTTCCCATCCGGCGGGATAATCCCCGCTTTTGCACCTGCTTCCACTGCCATGTTCGTGATGGTTATACGGTCTGAAAGACTTAGTTTTTCTATCGCAGTCCCATAGAACTCCTGTGATTTGTATAGCGAGCCCGAAACGCCTATGTCGCCAATGATATGCAAAATTATATCCTTCCCCATCACATATCGCTTCAACTCGCCGTCAATCACGAACTTCTGTGTCGCTGGGACTTTAAACCACAATCTCCCGGTAGCCATTGCTGCTGCGGCTTCTGTGGAACCTATCCCGGTGGAAAAAGCACCTAAAGCGCCATAAGAGCAAGTATGTGAATCCGCACCTATTATCAGCCTTCCAGGTGCCGCAAATCCTTCCTCTATCATTACCTGATGGCATATCCCACTTCCCACTTCATAATAATTCTCAATCCCGTATCTTCGAGCATAGTCCCGCAATGCTTTCGCTTGCTCCGCGGAATCCACATCCTTGTTCGGTACATAATGGTCCTGAATCACAACCACGTGCTCCTTTTTCATCTCTTCCTCAAGTTCAAGCCCGAACTCATCGAGCACCTCAAAGGCTGGCACGCCTGTTACATCATTCACCATTATGTAGTCTACTTCGCATTCTAAAATCTCACCAGCCTCTACTATTTCCTCTTTTCCCGCTTTTTTACCCAGTATTTTTTCTGCTATCGTCGGCATTTTTAATTATGTGTGCACAGTATCTTCTCCGTTAAGCCGTTCACAACTTCGACGGGTATCTCAACTTCTCTTACTAAGACATTCATTGCAACCCATGAATTTAAAGCGGTACAAATCGTTAATATCTCTTGTTCATCGAGTGTTTTTTGGATTATCGCCTCGATAACCTCTTCTAAATTAGTAATCTGTATTTCATACATGGTTTCAATCACGTTAAGAAGAGCTCTTGCACGGTCTTTAGCTTGTTCTGGATTCATATATTCTTGGATGTTGCTGCTGATATAAAAATATTTGGAGAGAAAAATAAATCAAATTAAAATGAAGATGAATACGCAGCCAGCACCTGCACCAACACTTGTACCTTTTATTGCATTGCATGGTTTAATGCATATCTTAGCAACAACACTTCCCTCACTGTCACCTCTGGTGAAAGCAGAGTTTCAATTAACGAACACCGGGATAGGCATACTTTCTTTTGCTTTTGCGACTGCTATTGGATTGGGGAGCATACTTTCGGGTATGCTATCAGACAGATATGATGGAATGATGCTGATAGGTATTGGCTTTATCTCTGCTGCCATTTTCTCAGGTCTTCTATTCCTTTCTTACGATCTTTTCTCGCTTACCCTCATTTTCATCATCATGGGTTTTTTTCTCAGTTTATATCACCCCTCTGCGCTGTCCTACATTGCAAAAACCTTCAAGATCAGGCGAGGGAAAGTATTCGGAGTGCATGAGATAGGAGGGAGCGTAGGAATTGCAATAGCGCCATTAATAGCGGGTTTCATCTGTTTTTACACTGGCTGGCGATTCGTTTACCTTTTTTTAGCATTCCCAGCTACTTTTTTCACTTTTCTACTCTTCAGAATGGTGAGAGAGGGAAAAATGGAATGGGTGGGAAACAAGCAAATGCTTTTCTCAGATGCCAATCCTAACATTAATAGCGTGGGATTAAAACTTTTTCTCAGGCAAGCTATAAGCACAGGTTCAATAAGAAGGATATACGTAACAGAAGGGCTATTTGGCTTTGTTATCGGCGGTTCGTTGACTTTCATACCCATCTTCCTTAACGAAGCAAAAGGACTGAGTCCTGATCTTGCTGTGATACTAACATGTGTGTTTACGGGGGGAGGAGCAATAGGCAAATTTGTTGGTGGACATTTTTCTGACCTTGTTGGAGGGCGAAAAGTAATGGCTTATGGTTTTTTCCTTGCAGCACCTTTATTTTTCATCGTCCCTTTCCTCCCTTTAATGTGGACTATTCTGGCGTTAGCACTTGCCGGGTTGATATTCCCCACAATTCTCCCTGCTATAATAACAACGATAGGCAAAGAAGTCCCAGTATCGAGAACAGGAATAGCGTTTGGACTGATGATGTTCGCCGGGTTTGGCTTAGGGTCTGCTTCTCGTATAATCCTCGGTTTGGTAAGCGATAGTTTTGGCATTTCAACGGTATTCTACCCGATAGTAATTGCTGTTTTGTTCGGCGGGTGCTTGAACGTTTGTATACCGGCGAGGCGATTTTTCGCAAAATAGAAAAAGAATAAAATAATGTTATGTTGAATATCTACTAATCTATCAACTTATCGCTAAGCTTTACTAAAAACAAAAATGTTAAGGTTTAGACATGAGCGAAATAGAAAAGATATTTGGAAGAAACGCGCAGCTTATCGTCTTGGAGTATTTAATAAGAAATCGTGGCACCACAACGTACCTGTCAGGCATTGCCGAGGAAACAGGGCTTTCTCACTCCAGCGTCGCTCGGGTAATCGAACCGCTTTTGGAAATGAATATCGTGAAAGAAGGCAAAATGGGCAAACAAATAAGAACGTTCACATTGGATGAGGCTAATGAGGTGACAAAGTTATTGATACGGTTCCATGACGAACTGAACAAAATACTTGATAAAGGCGCTTAGTGATGGATGAGCACGAAACAAAAGCAAAGGATGATAAGGTCGTCTGCATGGAAATTACGGATATTTCTGAAGACAGACCCTTACGAAGATATAGAAATGATTTCGTGGTTCGAGAGGCGGAAGTAAAGATAAAAGTCGGTGGAAAGATTTACACCCGGTTATTTTGCCTGCCTTCGCATTTTGAAGAACTCGCAATCGGTCATTTAAAATCTGAAGGGCTTGATCCTTCTTACATCGCGAATCTTGATGTCGAAGAGGCGAACCCCGGGAAATATGTGATACGTGTTACATTAGAGCGAGAAGTCCATCGGAATCCCTCGAAGGTCAACTCAAGGATAAAAATAAGGTGCGAAGGTGTGTTTAAACGTGTAAAAGAGTTAGGCGAGAAAGGCGTATTGTATAAAGTGACGGGTGGCACGCATGTAGTTGCGGCTTTCGATCAAAATGGCGAGGGCATCTTTATCGAAGATGTTAGCAGACATTGTGCAATAGACAAACTTATAGGGATGTGCATTAGGAAGGAGATAGTGATGTCCAAAAGTATTTTGGTGACTTCATCACGACAAACTCGCTCCACAATGAAGAAAGTA
>QMVO01000229.1 GCA_003661125.1 Methanosarcinales archaeon | reverse complement strand
TACAAAGAAAAGAAATTTTCCAATGCTTGCGTAATGCGAAGGATAGCGGAATTGATAGGATTCGAGAATGTAATCGAGATAGGTATCAGGTCCTCTTCCGCTGATGAATATGACTTCGTGGAAGGCAAAATAAAGATTTATGATGCAGAGATGCTGAGAGAGAAAGGCGTAGAGTACGTATTGAACGAAATAGGGGGCGAAGAAGAAAAAACATATCTTTCTATTGATATTGATGTGCTCGACCCCAGCATAGCACCGGGCGTAGAAAATCCAGAGCCTTGTGGAATGTCGCTCGAAAGCTTGATTTCTTTGATACGAGGGATAATAAGAAAGGCGGAGGTGGCTGCAAGCGATGTGGTGGAGGTGAACCCGCGACTGGACAATGCGAACGGGATTACAAGCATTAGCGCCGCAAGAATCATATTTGAGATATTGGCAGGCTACTCCGAAAGCGATAATCGTTATTAACAAAGAAGGACATACCATAATATAAGGAGTCGTGTGGTAGCGGACTATCCCCTCGGGCTTCGGACCCGATGACCTGGGTTCAAATCCCAGCGGCTCCGTCTAAAAATGGCTGTTGATGTATCAAAATATAAGGAATTATTTGTAAGCGAGTCCAGGGAGCATCTGCAAAGTATAAGTAGAAATCTGCTGACATTGGAGAAAGAACCAGGGAACACAGACGCATTAAATGAAACGTTCAGAGCTGTTCACACACTGAAAAGCATGGCTGCCACAATGGGTTATCTTGACATGAAAACCCTATCTCATGAGATGGAGAGCTTACTTGCCGTACTGAAGAAAGGGGGGGAAATGGAGAAAGGAGTAGTTGATGTGCTGTTAGAATGCCTTGACGGGCTTGAAACACTTGTCGAAGATGCCGGTTCCGGGAAAACGGTCAAGCGTGATTTAACACCATTATATAAAAAACTGGACTATATTCTGCCGAAAAAAGAAGGTGTCGAAGCATTAATATCAACCGTTGCCGGAGGAGAAGAGGGAAGAGAGAAGGAGGCAGCAGGCAGAAAAAGGATCGGTCCCACTATAAGGATAGGCATCGAAAAAATACAGGCGTTGCAAAACCTTGCTGAGGAATTATCAATAGCAAGGATGCGGCTTCTCCAGATCGCATCAAAACATGCCATCCCTGAACTCATTGAGATATCAGCAGCGACACACCGGCTTATATCAGAACTATTGGACAGGGTAATGGAGATGCGCATGTTCCCGGTTGCATATATATTTGACCGTTTTCCAAGAACAATGAGGGACTTAAGCATGAAAACAGGGAAGGAAGTAGATTTTGAAGTATCAGGTAAGGAGATAGGACTTGACCGTCTTGTGCTTGATGAGATAAATGATGCAGTAATGCATCTGCTTCGTAACGCAGTGGATCATGGGATAGAAAAACCGGAAGATAGGAAAAAAGCGGGGAAAAAGGATATGGGTAAGGTTGCCTTGCGTGCGCGGAGAGAAGGGAACTACGTTGTCATTTCAGTCGAGGATGATGGCAGTGGACTGGATATAGAAAAAATCAAAAGGGTAGCAGTAGAAAGAAAAATCATCACTGAGGAGGAAGCTTCAAGGATGAATAACGAGGATATCTATGAACTTCTGGGTGCGCCAGGGCTGAGTACAACCAAAAAAATCACAGACGTTTCAGGCAGAGGTGTGGGCTTTGATGTGGTGAAATCAAAAATCAAATCACTTGGTGGAAGCGTTAGAATATCATCAGAAAAAGGGAAGGGTACAAATGTTGAATTGCGTCTGCCTTTGACAACTGCTATTATTCAATCATTACTCGTTGGAGTGGAGAAAGAAGTATATGCCATTCCATTAGATTCTATCAGAGAAATAGTAGCGGTTAGTGAAGAGAATTTGAAAAGCGTTGAAGGAAAAGAAATATTTAGATACAGAGGGCAGTTTCTGCCGCTATGGAGGTTGAAAAACATTTTTGACGTCCCGCCGGGAGAAAACAAAGATAAAGATAGGATATGCCCTGTTGTGGTGGTGGAACGAGACGAAAAATTGTTTGGCATTATGGTTGACACAATTATTGGGCGGCAGGAAGCGGTAGTCAAGCCTTTGGAAGGAATACTCAAAGGGAAAAAAGAATTTGTAGGTGCAACAATACTCGGTGATGGCTCGGTTGTGTTCATCTTAGATGTAGGTTGGTTGGTAGAGGATGCAAGAAGTAAAGAAAGATTGATCTGCGATAGCTTTTTAAGCACTTAGGACTAAATTATAATTGGGGGGAAAAGAAAAAAGGTGGATAGCTGGCTTATTGCGAAACTTTTACTCCTATTTGTACTGCTGCTTTTATCAGGATTCTTCTCAGGCTCTGAAACTGCTCTAATTGGCATCGGGAAAGTAAGAGCGAGAGCTTTGTTAAAGCGTGGCGTGAGAGGAGCAGAAACAATTGATAAATTGGCTAATGAGCCTGAAGCTATACTCACAACCGTGCTTATTGGGAATAACATAGTGAATATCGCGGCTGCAGCAATTGCTACCTCCATCGCCATAGACTTCTTTGGTAGTTATGGCGTGGGGATTGCAACCGGTGTAATGACCCTTTTAATCCTCATATTTGCTGAAATCATGCCCAAGACGATTGCAGTTCACCATGCAGAAAGGATTTCTATCCTCATATCCAAGCCCTTGGGGATTTTGACTTCCATTTTCCAACCGCTTATAAAAGCTGTTTCGGTGATTACCGCTGCTTTTGAGAAGCTTTTAGGTTTTAAATTACATCGTAAGCGGTTAATGACAGAAGAGGAGATGGAAACGATGCTGGATATAGGAGAGGAAGAAGGAGCAATTGAGGAGGACGAAAAAGAAATGATGATGGGTGTGCTAAAGCTTGACGAAATCGTCGTGAAGCAAGTGATGACACCGAAGGAGGAGATGGTTTGTCTGGAAGTCAATCAAACCCTGGATTCCGCAGTAGAATTAATAAAAAGAAGTGGCTATTCAAGAATTCCCGTGTTTAAATCCACAAAGGACAATATCGTGGGCATCTTATATGCTAAAGATCTATTGATAAAAGCAAAGGAAGGCAACGCTTCGCTGAGAGAACTTATGAAAACTCCTCATTTTGTCCTCGAGACAAAAACGGTGGATGATCTGCTCAGGGAATTCCTGCGCGGTAAGTTCCATATCGCAATTGTAGTGGACAAAGAGGGGAGGACAAGTGGATTGGTTTGTTTAGAGGACCTTCTGGAAGAGATTGTAGGCAGTATATATGATGAATACGACGTAATAAAAAAATAAAAAGGAGGCTATAGGAAAACTATAGCCTCATGGAGATGTAGAAGCGTAAGGAACTTTTATTCCGCAACTACTTCTGCAAACCCAACTCTTCTCGAGACCTTTGTTATTTTTACCTTCACATTATCCCCTTTTTTTGTGTCGGGTACAAACACCACAAATCCCTCTACTCTCGCTATTCCATCTCCCTCTCTTCCTACGTCCTCTATCTTTACGTCGTAGGTATCTCCAACATCTAATGGGGCACTCGGTCCCCTCCTTTCTCTACTATACATCCTTTACAAAACCTCCTTTTCTTTTATTTTAGTGATGTAAAAAGAAGTCGCTTTGCTTTCTTCCTTCACATTACTATTTCTTAGTTCTCTCTCCTTATATATAAACTTCAAAATTTGGGATTTATTATATTATGTTATGTCACCTCGCCGCCCTTGCCATCCTCTCTTTCTCCTCCTTCTTGCTTATCGAATAGCACTTCTTGTTTTTTGCTGCATTTATTATCTCATCTGCAAGGCATCGTTCTATACTCCTCTT
>QMVO01000228.1 GCA_003661125.1 Methanosarcinales archaeon | reverse complement strand
CACAATAGACTTAGAGAAGATGGATTTGAGTGTGAAAATAGAGAAGGAGGACGGCAGTGTAGATGAGATAAAGAGACAGAAATTTGTCGTCAAAAATGTCCTTGGTTTATATCAAAGTTAACCAACTCAGCGGCGGTCAGCAGCAGAAAGTGTTTATTGCACGTGCGCTCACGCAAGAGCCTGATGTCCTTTTACTCGATTATTAATGATGAATAGCGGAGAAATTTTTTCTGCTGGCGATCCTGTCTCTGTCCTCACACCTGATAATATAAAACAGGTTTACGACCTTATATCGTGCCTATAAGACCTGCAAGGCAAAATAACAACACACTATATGGAAGAGGCTGACAGTATCTGTGACCGGATAGCGATAATAGATGAAGGTAAAATAAAGGCGGTTGGCAGCCCAAAAGAACTAAAGAACGATTTGAACGATTATAAACATTTTTAACTCTTCCTCTTTTCCTCCTATCAAGCGCATTTTTTCCTGTAACTAAACTGCCCTATCCAATCCAAATAATAGCGTTAGATCTGGGTGAGATGCGGGTAAAGGAATTGAACAGACCTATGCAAAAGTCACCACTCATCAGCATGCTGGACTATGATGCTCAGCGTCCATCGTTGACAGAACCCTGGCGAGGTTGGAAGAGGCATGGAGAACGCTTTGGGGTATGGCATGGTGACGGAATGTGAAAACCCAATATCAAATACTACCAAATCCCAAATAAATCCCCATTACCAAATCCCAAGAAAGAAACAATACCACATATCATGGTAATTTTATATGTAGGTATTTTAATACAGTAATAGACATAAAAGGAAAAAATGACAAAAAACATTTCAATATCGGAGTTAAGCGATGCATCGGAGTATGAAGAGTCAGCAAACGAATTACAGAGGCAGATGGACACGATTTGTAAAAAGTTCGCGATAAGCAAAGCAGAAGCAATTAAAAATGCAATAGGCTTTTATTATAACTACGTTAAGGGATTGAAGGTAATAGAGTTGAGGGATATATCAAAGAAGCAAGCGGAAAAGGAGATACGGGATTATGTGAAAGAAAAAGGGAAGGCATGGACTGATGAGATTGCAGATGACTTAAGAATAGACATCGTGCTGGTGAACGAAGGCTGAGAAAGGTGTTGTCGAATGAAAATTGAAGGATTACCGGCAATATGCATAGTTACAAAGGAATGGAAATACAAAGGTAAGGCAGGTAAATGATCGAACCCATTCAAGGATGCAGGGCGATAGGAGCATTGCGTGCATTTCACGGCGTAAAGGATTGTGTTAGCCAGCGCGATATGCGAGTCGCCTGTTCGGAAATGCACGAAAAAGACGTAGTGCATGGTGCCGAAGACAGGATTGCAAAAGCCATAAAAAAGGTTGATGAACTTTATAAGCCGAAACTGATTGCGTGCCTGAGTTGCTGTGCACCCACGATAATTGGTGATAATGTAGGGGGAGTAATTGAGTCGTTAAAACAAAAACAAAAAGTATCTTCAGAAATCGTTTACCTGAGTTGTGGAGGATTTGAGAGCGTTGCGTGGGTAGGATATGAGGATGCAGTTGCAAAACTGGTGGAATCCATAAAAAATAGCGAAAAAAAAGAAACCTCTGTAAATTTAATTGGGTTCCATTCGGATGCTGTAAAATCCTCTTTCGACCTGAAAGAAATAAAGAGGATGCTGAATGCCTGCGGCATTTCGGTCCTCGCAGTTCTCACGGATTCAAGCTTTGAAGAGATAAAAAGAGCACCAGATGCCGCCTTAAATGTCGTCATGGCTGGGGATGGTGTAAAAGCTGCTAAACTAATGGAAAAGGAATTTGCAACGCCCTACATAATTCTGGATTCCCCGTATGGGCTAAACCAAAGCGTTGAGTTTTTAGAAAAGGTATGCGAAAAGTTGGGAAAGGAGATACCCAGCAAGTTTATAGAGGAAGAGAAGTCAGAAATCAAAGAGATGTTATACAAAGTTCATTTATACCTGCAGGGTATTTCCGGCGCCCCAGTTGCAGTTATAGGAGAAGCATCAAGAGCTATCTCGCTTACAAAGTTCCTGTGGAACGAGCTAAGTCTCGATCCCCGAGTGGTAGCAATAACCGATGCAAATTACGTTTGTGGTGGACTTTCGCGGGACATAAAAAAATATACTCAAAAGGTGCTCGTAGAACCAGATAAATATGAAATGAGCAAAACGATAGAAGATTCAGGGGTTGAAATAATCTTTGGGTCGAGTTTTGATAAAAAAATAGCGCATAGATTGGGCGTGCCTCTCATAAAATTTTCTTATCCTGTCATAGACGGGGTTTCGCTTTCTGATGCGCCTTATGCGGGATTTCGGGGTGTTCCAACACTTATTGAAAAGGTATTGAATGCAGTTTTGAATTTTGAGGACGGTGGTCGGTGAGAGATGAGACAGATCGCAATCTACGGGAAAGGAGGCATAGGAAAATCCACAATAGCATCAAATCTGGCTGCTGCATACGCAGATGCGGGTTTGAAGGTAATGATGATCGGGTGCGATCCGAAAGCAGACTGCACCCGCAATCTGCGTGGTGACACCGATATTGACACGGTATTAGAAGTAATGAGAGAAAAAGGAATCAAGAAGTTAGAAGTGAGTGATTTGGTGGATGGTAAATCCATAGCAGTGGAAGAAGTGGTTCATGAGGGGTATAATGGTGTTTTATGCGTTGAATGTGGCGGTCCAGAGCCCGGCGTGGGGTGTGCAGGGCGTGGTGTGATTATAGCAACCGATTTGCTCAAGAAGCTGGGCGTGTATGAGAAATACGATTTAGACGTGGTGATTTACGACATATTAGGTGACGTAGTCTGCGGCGGGTTTGCGATGCCACTACGCGAGAGCTTAGCTGATGACGTCTATGTCGTTACATCTTCTGATTTCATGTCACTCTATGCGGCAAACAATATCTGCAAAGGAATAGAAAGATATGCTACAAGGGGCGGGTCCCTCTTAGGCGGAATCATATACAACGTAAGAGGGTCTATGGACTATATCGAGCCAGTAAAAAGGTTTTCAGCTCTCGTTGGCTCTTCATTGATTGGACATATACCAAATAGTAACCTGATAATCAAGAGTGAGATAGTAGGGAAGACGGTCTTAGAATATGCACCAGACTCGGAGATAGCCGATGTTTTCAAACGTGTCGCAGATAGAATTTATAAAAATAATGAAGCGAAAGTGCCACACGCATTATTAAAGAACAAATTAAAAGAGATTGCGATGGAGATAACCAGATATGCGGAAGAAGAGAGTTGCTGAGCATTACAACAAGATATCGAGATATTATGATGGATTTGGCTTTGGATTTTTAAAATTAAAAAGATTATTTGAGTTTCGCATATTGGACGTTGCCTGCGGCACCGGGAACATGTCCTTCGAGCTTGCCACTAAATTTAAACGAGTGTATGGGATAGACATATCAAGAGGAATGCTGAATCGGGCGAAGTTAAAGCTGAAAACTGCAAGAACATGCAAATCGCAAGGTCGGGGGTGTCCTGGTATTCAATCTTCTCGAACTCCGAGACGGCTTTTTAAAGAAGATACTCAAAAGGAGATTGCAATCGCTTCGAATGGAGTTTTCTACCGATTTAGATTCTGAAAAACTGTTAAGGATTTTGTGTAATGCTAAAAAATACGAAAGAAGAGATATTCTTAGAGGAATAAGCATTATCGATTGTACGTAATATTGGATTGTTGGTCTGCTCACATCACTAAAAAACTCTCAGAATTGTTGAACGGACAGGCGATAGAACTTGTTTATTTACCTACGAATGCCTCCT
>QMVO01000227.1 GCA_003661125.1 Methanosarcinales archaeon | reverse complement strand
CCCTCTCCTTCTACGGGGGCGTCGACCCGGAGACGGGTGTCGTCGTGGAGCGGGGACACGACCTGGAGGGGGCGCGCATCTCCGGCGTCATCTTGGTCTTCCCGAGGGGGAAGGGGAGCACCGTCGGCTCCTACACCCTCTACCAGATGGGGAGGCTGGGGACGGCCCCCGGGGCGATCATAAACAGGGAGACGGAGATCATCATCGCCACGGGGTGTGCCCTCGCCGGGATACCCCTCATGGACAGGCTTGAGAGGGACCCCGTGGAAGCGATAGGGACAGGGGACTACGTCAGGGTCTACGCAGACAGGGGAGAGGTGGAGATCGAGAAGAAAAATGGGTGAGAATCAAGTCCTTAACCCCTTCTTTTAAGTTCCCCTAAATGAATGCGAGATTTTGAGTTTGAAGGCAGTGAAAATTACTTAAATTCTCTGATCTCGACAATGATACACGCCAATAGCAAAGGGAGGATTATAGCGGATAGAAGCATTATGGCTGCCATCCCAGGCTGCGGGAAATTATACCATGTGATCGGCATGATCCTGAAGGTATGTTTCTCCGGTGTAAACTTCATTACATGGGTGTAAAGGGATAGTAGACATGCCTCTAAATCCATTCGACTTCTCCCCGGGTCCGTGGTGTAGGCCCCAATATAGGTTGGAACAAATGTGACCAAGAGGGATCCTAAAAGGGCGAGTGACGGATTATCTGTCAAAGATGAGAATAGGTAAGTAATTGATCCAATGGCAAGTAGGAAAGCCGTCAGAATAAGGGTTCCAATAAAAACCAAGCTAAATAGACCGGGGAGGCATTCTAACAGGATTCCATTTGGTATCAGAGCATAGGATGCTAAGAGCATCAGGGGTATTGTGTGCAGGGCGAAGACCAGTATAAAGAGAGGAATGACGAAAGAGGCAAACCTTACCATCAAGAGTTTACTGCGAAGAATCGGCTTTGAGAAGTACAGTAAGAGCATTCCTTGGGCTCGATCCCTGGCGATGTTGCCGCAAGTCTGCAAGATCACAAGAAGGATAGCAAATATGCCACCATTAAATCCCATATAGGTCATTGAGAAAAGGCGTAGAACAAGCTGACTGCTCAGCAGTTCCCTAAGTTGTAGCATGCTGTAATAGGATAAAAATTTGATGATCTCATCTGATGTTTTACTTCCTATCAGGACTCTGATGATCCCGTAATCCGTTGAAAACCGCTGAGGATATTCCGAGAAAAGAAAACCCATAAAGAACCCGGTGGTAAAGAGAGTAAGGACGAAGAAGCTCCAGCTTGTAAGGACTTTCCCGATCTCCACCCTCACGAGATTAATTGTCTGACTTATAGAGGTTCTCCAGTTCACCTCTTCTCCTCCTCCTCAAGTAGCTTTAAGAAGATCTCCTCCAAGGACCTCTTGACTCGGTTAAAGCGAAGTAACTCCAAACCCGCCTCCACTAATACCCTTGGGATCTCCTTTGAGGCCTGCGATGAGTCCTTTACCTCTACTTCCAAGTGGTCTCTAACCCTCATGATATTGATTACAGAATTTAAGCCAGAGAGTAGCTCCTCTGTCCTTTGGAGATCGTTCGTCTTTAGTTCAAAGGTGTTAGTTAGACCCCTCGTTTTTAGCTTCTCAAGTTCACCTTCTAAGATGACCCTCCCATGGCTCATTATAACCACATAGTCAGAGACTTTTTCTACCTCCGAGAGTACGTGACCAGATAAGAAAACCGTCTTCCCCTCTTCCTTTAACTCCCTAATCTTCTCCAGGACCTCATGACGGCCGAGAGCGTCCAAGTTGCTTGTAGGTTCATCGTATATAAGGAGCTCAGGATCGTTGATCAGTGATTGGGCTATCAATAGGCGTTGTTTCATCCCTGCACTAAAACTCTTGATTAGGTCTTCAGCGTTCTCCTCTAAACCCATCCACCTCAACAGATCCAGGGATCTCTCCCTTGCCTCACGTCTACTAAGGCGGCAGAGATATCCAATATAACTCATGAACTTCAACGCCGACCAATCTCCAGGGAGGTTAACCCTCTCAGGAAGGAAGCCTATCTTCGCCTTCGCTTCAATATCTCTTGGGTCTCTGCCTAACACCGTTACCCTACCGGATTTCGGCTTTAGTGCTCCAAGCAGAATTTTAACAAGGGTCGTCTTACCTGCGCCATTAGGGCCAATAAGGGCGAAGACTGTTCCATAAGGTACGCTAAGGCTGATGCCGTCGAGGGCCTTTACTTTACTGTAGCTATAATGGAGGCCCTCAACGATTATCGCCTGCCCCTTCTCAACCATAACTTGACCCTCCTAATCAAGTGATACTTAGTGAGGATGAAGACCGAACTTAAAATTATTAATGTGATTATTGGAGGGAAGGAGGTGTAGAAATAGGCCTCCATAGATTTGCTACTAATTCTTTCCACTTCAGGTGAACCTCCTGGACTTGTGAAGTATATTAGAGCCCCCCTTGCCACATTCCCCTCCACCTGGGTTATATTTATAAGAGTGATGAGTAATCCATACTCAGTATCATAATAGGCTAGGATGTTATCTTGAGAGAGAATCCAACACACTCTAACAGCGCCACTAAAGTTTGGAAGTTCTTGTACGCCTTTACCCACGACGGTGAATGAATTGTTTAGAATTTTTATCTCATCCTCTACGCGAATATCTGTATCTATCCACCATAGCACCCTCCTATCGGTTCCATTTATCCTCCTGGACCTGTCTACGAGATACCATCGAATCGACTCCGAAACATTCTCTTCGTCATACCGCCACTCCTTTTCTTCTGTGATATTGAGATATTGACTAAGCGCCTGCCCCTCCAGGAACCAGTGTATATGTTGTCCCTCTCTCCGAATTTCCTTTATCTTCCCCGAGGTTAGATTGATGATTATGGGGCTCATGTGGTAATTGGCAAGCCAAAAGCGCTCTCCTTCAGAGAATCTATCAAAAAGGCTTCTTGAGGGGTGTACATCGGGGATATGGAAGAATAATAGAATAATAAGGAGGAGAAAGATAAGTTGTCGGCTCTTTATCTTCAACAAGAGCACCTCTCATAAGGTCATAGATTTAAACACAACCTTATTATAGCTTACTAAATACGTCCTTAAATAGTTTAAAAGAAAGAAAAGAGGACATGAGGACCTTCCTATTAGAGAACATATCAACTTTATTCCGTCAAAAGAAAGGAATAAAATCTTAAGTTACCGGGTATCCCAAGAAATCCTCATGAGGTTCTCCGCCACCACGGTCCCCGGCGCCGAGGACCTCGCCGCCCAGGAGGTCGAGGCTCTCCTGGGATGCCACCCCGAGCTGGGGGTCGGCCGCATCTACTTCGAGGCCCCAAGGGAGGCCGTCTACCTCCTGAACCTCCGGTCCAGGACCCTCTACAAGGTGATGATCGAGCTCTGCCGGGGGAGGTTCGAGGGGCTGGAGGACCTCTATCGGCTGGCCAGGTCCCTGGACTATGGCTGGGTCATCGGGGCGGATCAGAGCTTCGCCATCAGGAGTGAGCGGTACGGGGAGCATGACTTCACGAGCGTGGATGTCTCAAGGGTCGTGGGGCAGGCCGTCATAGACAGCTATAGGGAGTCCCGGGGGGTGCGCCTCAGGGTCGACCTGGAGAAGCCGGATGTGGAGATAGAGGTCCTCGTCAGGGGGGAGGAGTTCCTCATGGGGGTGAACACGACGGGGCGCTCCCTCCACAGGAGGGGCTACCGGGTCTACGAGCACCCCGCCGCCCTCAAGCCCACCATCGCCTCGGCGATGATCCTGTGGAGCGGCTGGACCCCGGAGCGCCCCCTCCTCGAACCCATGTG
>QMVO01000226.1 GCA_003661125.1 Methanosarcinales archaeon | reverse complement strand
GGTCACGTTTATGGGACAACCAGGCCCCGTCTACGGGACAGGACTGAAGAGATTCCTCCAAAAATCTGGACAGGGCAGGAGGACTCGTTTATGGGACGGAACTGCGGGGGGTGGGTTTATAAAGGCTTTCTGGAACAAAAAAAGATGTTCCAGAAACATACGCTGACATAGAAAAAGCAAAAAAAGACCTGGGTTACGAACCGAGGACACCCATTGAAGAAGGGGTGAAGAAATTCATTGAATGGTTCAGAGAGTATCATAAACTGGGGGGAACATAATTACAAGAGGAAATAGTGAAGGAGAAAAAGATTTAAACACCAAGCCCTCTCACGTACCGGGTGAAAGCATGGAAACCAATCAGAAAGGTATTGATAACAACACTATACCCACCCCCTCCTCCGCCAAGCATAATCCAATTCCGGTCCCCACCCCGGAGGAAAGACAGAAAATGCTTCAAGAAGCATGGGATGACTGGAAAGAAAATGTGGTGAAAAAGTATCTTATCAAGACTGAATGAAATGAAACCAGAATCCCGCAAGGTGCCATCTAACTGTAGCTTTAGCATAATTTTTGTCAGATTAAGGGGGGTTTAGAATGTTAGAGATAACAGTACACAAGGTGATAGGAAAATGCCCGGTGTACAAAGAGGGAGACAAGATTGTAATTGATGACCCAAAAATCCTGCTGGACAAGACGGATGCTCTCTGTACACATGCTCTATCAACGATCCTTCATTATGTCCTTATACTAGAACACCATTGGGACCCGGTGATGCTCGGTCTCACGACCCCAGATGACCCGGACAGCGCTTATATGCAGTGTGTTGATCCAGGTAAACCCTACACTGATGGAGGTACAGTAATCTTTAAGGTGAGAAGAATCAAGGGTGAGGATTGAACATGAAGAGCTACAAGATAGTGATACCAGGCGGCGCAGGTTTCGTAGGAAGGAACCTGATCAGAGTGATGAAGGAAGAGAACTTTGACATGAAGGAGATCACAGTGATTGACTTCTCAGAAAAGAACATGGAGTACGTGAAGAAGTTCGGCCCCAAGACAGTCATAGCAGACCTCGCGGAAAAAGGAGAGTGGGAGAAAGAGTTTGAAGGCAAGGAATTTATAATCAATCTGGCCGCTCAGATTTCATCTCCCACGTATGAGCCGTTCTACAGGAACAATGTTCTGGCCACGAAGAACGTAATTGAGGCGGCGAAGAAATACGGTGTGGAAAAGATCATACACTTCAGTTCAGCAGCTGTCCTTTCTGTAAGAAAGGACGATTATGCGAAGACCAAGCTGGAGGGTCAGAGGCTCGTAGAGAAGAGCGGGCTGAAGTACTGCATCCCCCAGCCGTCAATAATGTTTGGTCCAACGGATGATAAGAATATTGGTTTCCTTATAAACTTCGCTAAGAAGTTTCCCTTCTTTCCAATACCTGGTCACGGAAGGTGGCCACGGCAGCCCATCTACATAGACGATGTGTGCCACATGGTTATCAACATGCTGGATGACTTTCCAGAAAACAAAATCTTCAGCCTGAACGGAAAGGATATTGTCTACTTCAAGGACATGATCAAGGCGGTCTTTGACGAGATAGGAGGCTTTCATTTCAGGCTTTACCTACCAGTCCCTGTGTTCAAATTCGCCATGATGACCTATCAGAAGCTGACCGGCAATGTACAGTTCACAACGGATCAGGTTGATTCCCTGGTGGCGGGAGATGTCTTTCCGGATTACCCCTGGTGGGAGGAATTCAACGTGAAGACAACGACATTCAGAGAAGGCGTAAGGAAGATGATTGAAATAGACAAGGCGATGGGATCAGTATGAGAATTCTGGTGGTTGTTGCCTACTGGCTCCCGGAGATCGGGAGCGGTGCACATCTATATTACGATCTCGCAAAGGAGTTCGTCAAGCATGGCCATGAGGTTCACGTTATCACCTCGTATCCCAGAAAGTACAACATGCACGAATCAGATATTGGGAAGAGGTATCCTATGGATGAGGTAATGGATGGGATATCCGTTCACAGGTGCACTTATCCCCTGTCCAGAAGGGACCTGCTCATTTTGAGAGGACTGGAACATTTCATCCTTCCCCATGTTTATTACCGCAGGTTCAAGAAGCTGAATATGAAATTTGATGTGGTTCTGATTTACATTCCTCCCCTTCCTTTGTATAATCTGGGTGAGAAGATAAGGAGAAAAACTGGAACGCCGTATGTCCTGAACTTTCAGGACATACATCCAGATGAGCTTACGGACGTCGGGGTTCTGAAGAACAGGCTTGTCATATATCTGCTTAAAAGACTGGAGAAGAAGGCTTACAGGGATCCTGACTACATTACTGTGATGTCTCCCAATGGGGTGGAACTGATAAAACAGCGGGGGGGAAGAAAGGAGAACATAGAGTGCATTTACAACAGCATAAATATGGATGAGATAGAAAAATACAGAAAGATTAAGACCTTCAAAAAGAAGGAAGGGATTGAGGACAAATTTCTGGTCACCTATGCAGGTATATTATCGCCATTCCAGGGGCTGGATGACATACTGGATGTTGCAAAGGAAATGAAGGAGCATGAAGATATAATGTTTTACATTGTTGGGGATGGAATGATCAGAAAGAAATTAGAAGAGCGTGTGAAGGAAGAGAAGATACACAACGCCAGGGTGCTGGGTTTACAGCCTCGCAATGTCTATTTTGACATAATAAACTCCTCTGATGTGGATATTGTATCTCTGGACAGGAGAATGACCGCCCCCTGCGTTCCAGGAAAACTGGTAAATTTACTGGGTCTCGGGAAGCCCATAATAGCCAATGTGCCTCCCACAAATGACACCGCCAGAATAGTTAAGGAGTATAACTGCGGGATTGTTGTACAGCCGGGTAATATTGAGGAATTCAAAAGGGCGGTGTTGAAACTGAAGAACGATAAAAAATTGAGAGAGGAGATGTCCAGAAATGGGATTAAGTTTGTTGAAGAGAAGATGAATCTGACGAAAAATGTGAAACGGTATGAGGAAATCTTCAAGATGCTTGTAGAAAGAGTGGGTGATAGAAATGCAGGATGATGGACCGCAGACGATTTTGGTAACAGGCGGAGCTGGGTTTATAGGAACAAACCTGGTGAACGAGCTCAGGAGAAGAGGACACAAGGTGATCGCTCTGGATGTGTTTCACACGGACAGAGATGATTACATCCGGGCTGATGTGAGGAACTACAGGCAGCTTCAGCTGGTCTTTGAGAAGTGGAAGTTTGATTACGTTTACCATCTGGCTGCTGAGTACGGCAGGTGGAATGGTGAGGATTACTATGAGAACCTCTGGGCCACCAATGTTATCGGTACAAAGCACATGATAAGACTCCAGGAGAAACACAGATTCCGGATGATTTTCTTCTCCTCTGCTGAGGTATACGGCGACTACGAGGGAATTATGAGCGAGGACGTGATGGAGAAGAACCCCATAAAGGACACGTACCAGATGAACGACTACGCCATATCAAAATGGGCTGGAGAACTTATGTGCATGAACTCAGCAAAGATGTTCGGTACAGAGACCGTAAGGGTCAGGCCAGTTAACTGCTACGGTCCAGGAGAGCATTACACCCCCTACAGGGGCTTTATCCCGAAATTCATCTATCACGCCCTGTTCAACAAGCCGTACACCGTCTATAAGGGGCATAAAAGGATTATAGACTTCGTTGAGGACTCCTGCAGGACCTTTGCCAACATCGTTGACAACTTCATTCCCGGAGAGGTTTACAACGTAGGTGGAAGGCCGGAATGGGAGCACGACATCAAGGAGTACTCCGATATGAT
>QMVO01000225.1 GCA_003661125.1 Methanosarcinales archaeon | reverse complement strand
CTTTTAGGGGCGCACCCCAATCAGTAGAGAAAAAGTTATTTTGAAGAAGAAATAGCTTTGTTTTTCAACAATCTATGTGATTTACCTCATTAGCACCGAAACTTATAAAAGGTTAAAAGAAAAATAACGTAGTATGGAAGGGAGACAATGGTATGCACTTGGAATACTATTCTTAGTGTTTACAGTGCTATGCATGTATCATTCCATCACATGGGGGAACAATACCCTTTACTGGCGATCAGTTACCGAGAGTGGATGAGATAATATAATGGCTTTAGAAGGAGCTATTGTATCTGTCGTGCATGATGCGGCATACACAATACTTGCGTGGCTGTTCTTTGCTGCTTCAGGTGCATGCTTCATCTGTGGATTACTGGAAAGAAGAAAAGAGATAGTATGAGACAGCAAGAAATCAAATACGAAAAAAATTCTTCACAGTTCAGGGAAGAAATCTTGGCATTGGAAAAGATGAAAGGAAATGAAGAGATGAAAAGAGAGAATAAAAGACCTTTGGGGCTTGATATAGGATTATTTTTCTCTGCAATTTTTGGTTTGGGAATGCTCATGATTGGTTTTACTGCCTTTTCATTTTCTTTATACTACTCTTCACAATATCCTATCTTATTTATAGCGCAGTTAGCCCTGTCGTTAGCAGGCTTTTTATTGATTCTGTCTGTTGTAGGACTTTGGTTGCAAAAGAAAATTGCTTATTGGAGTATGATGTTTACTTGGGTCGTCATAATGTTTTCTGGCCTCTATATAAATAAATTACGTTATTGAAATTAAAACAGAAGGCTTTATTCCGGCTGGACCAGGAGGCTTTATCCCCGACTTACTTTTTTATGGTGTTATTCCAATTGCAATAGTGTTCTACATGTTAGCGGAAAAGAGTAAAATCGAAAATTGGATCGAAATTTGTTTGGCTTATAGGCGTGTTTATATCGTTTATAGTTTACAATATAGTGGCTCACGGCTTGATCAGAAAGAAGGTTAAGGGGGGTTTTAGCTAATATGCCAGCTTTTGCATTCAATATATACCCAAAAGGGTTTGGAAAACAGATTCAACTTCAAGATGCATATAGAGTGGGGCAGGATATTGTAGAACAGTTTCGGGTACGTATTCGGCAGTTCCCTGAGTTTCAATATTTGAGAGGTCAAGAAGAAGGATTTTCAATATTACTCTATTCTGACAATAACATTTTAGATAGAGTTAAAATAGAGATTGAATCGAGCATTAGTAGCCTAAAGAAGGATGATTTTAAAAAAATTTTGGAGGGTTTTGAACGTTCGGGACACATATGCTGCTGGCGTTCCTGTGACCCAGATAAGAACCTACGAGATGTTCAGCTTAAACTTTTAGCTACCAATCTACGAGAGGCACTTCCACTTTCAGATCCTTATGCCCTTTCTGAAAGTGATTGGGTTGAACCCATACGTTATTGACTGTGATATTCTCCTATCAAGGAAGTAATTTAGACAAAATAGTAGATGCAATAGGATGTTTTGGCGAAGGTATTGAGATGCTACCGGATATGGTAATAGTTTTGAATCGTGGAATCCTTATCAAGAACTCTGGAGAGTTATTACCAAAGGACGAATATGCGCTATATCTTGAACCGGAAAATTCAAATTACCTCAAAATATTATTCCTGCAACTTACTGAAATTGCAGGAACATTTTCTAATGTGATGGTCAATTGGAACGATTACGGATAAGGAATTGTATTGCAACAACAAGATTTAAATAATACGGTGGAGTTAGAATGAATATGATGAAATGGAAAATAGGAGTGGCTTTGGTTCTATTTATCTTATTTTTACCGATGATAGCTAATGCGGAAGAAACAACAAAAGTATATTCGGTAGAGGAATTAGAAGCACACGAGCGAGGTGGATGGAAAATTTTAACTGGTATGTCCTATACTATGCCAGAAATTATATCAGACAGAGCTAAAGTTGGCGAGAATGTGTTAATCGAAGGTAGCGTGCAAGTGAATATGCGTAAAGAGACTAAAGAAGAAACTATGAGATTATATGGTCCTGTTTCAAATTATCAAATAGATGTTTTTGTTTACAGAAACATTGGCAGTGGCATATCTACTCTGGCGAAGAAGGTAGAAATGGAAGTCTTTGAAATCATTCCGAGTGAGGAGAGTAAGCTTATGGAGAGGAGAGAATTTAAATGAGAATGACAGTCCCAGTATATCGAGATATTGAAGGGATATTTTTTCATAAAAGGATTGAAGATTACCTCAGCAGAACAGGTATAATAGGCGATGCAAGTTATAATCGAGACGAATCACCAAAAGACAATACGATTTTGAATATTGCCAACCCGTATGGTATAAAACCTTGTGGCAGTTTGAAAATAGAAGTAGAGGGAGTAGAAGATGAAATCCCACTTATGAGGCATCTTATGATTATTCTAAACGAAAGACCAATTGTCTTTCCTGATGACGAGATTAAAACGATTAGAGACGAATTTGAAAGAAAAACCCCAATGACTGTAACAATCAAAGAACACGATTATTGGAATGCGTTATCGAACTCCATACGCTCATTAGAAAGAGCTATTTATGAATTATCAAAGCTTAATCAATTTATTCATTTGTGGAGGTCTTTTAATTCGTTGTATAGTTATATCTATAAAAGAGATACCGGAAAGGACTCTAAAAATATGGATGAACAACTAATGTTCAATCATTTTCTCAGTTGTGGTAAATTCATCACGCCCAAAGAATGTAAGGATTTAGTGGAACTCTTTTTATCTAAATATGATTTGCGCCAGTTGTATGAACTTAAGATTGATGCCATGATGTTAACAAAAGAAGGGTGGGAAGAATTGATTGAAAAGGGTGTAGTTCAACCAATAGAAGGAGAAACAGTGGAAACTTTAAAAGAGAAAAGGGTCTGGAAGTTTGAGGGAGTTGATTGGAGAGATTTTTTAAACAGAGAGGGTCTTGACTTTTGGGAACGTTTTGAGGAGGGGAATTATCCTGCGGCACTGAGAGAAGTTGTAGCATTCGTCTACGAGGTTAACAGAAATAACATATTTCACGGCGGAGAACCTCTCTTTATTGAAGAAAAAACAGCCTTGTTTCAAGCATCGATTGAGATGCTTTATCGTTTGCTTATTATTTCTATTCCCAAGATTTTTCAACAATCTGTGAGTGATACGTAGAAACGCTATGAACTATCAGACAGAGGTATTAGGTTGAAACAAAATAATATAGTATGCGAAAGAAAAAGTGAAAAACACACAAAACTTTTATATGTATTGTGAACTAAAGAATTTAGTATGCCAGCTTTTGCATTCAATATATACCCAAAAGGGTTTGGAAAACAGATTCAATTTCAAGATGCATACGGAGTGGGTCGGACAATTGTAGAACAGTTTCGGGTACGTATTCGGCAGTTCCCTGAGTTTCAATATTTGAGAGGTCAAGTAGAAGGATTTTCAATATTACTCTACGATGACGATAATATTAGCGATAGAGTCAAAATAGAGATCGAATCAAGCATGGACATAAAAAGGGATGATTTTGAAAACATATTAAAGGGTTTTGAACGTTCGGGACACATATGTTGCTGGCGTTCCTGTGACCCAGATAAGAACAAGAACATACGAGATGTTCAGCTTAAACTTTTAGCTACCAATCTACGAGAGGCACTTCCACTTTCAGATCCTTATGCCCTTTCTGAAAGTGATTGGGTTGAACCCATACGTTTTATTTTGAGGCAAGATTTTAACATGACCAGTTCGAATCAAATCATCAATCAAATACTTCAATCTTGGAAAAGAATAATCGAAATTTGGTGCCCTTTAG
>QMVO01000224.1 GCA_003661125.1 Methanosarcinales archaeon | reverse complement strand
GCTCTCTTCTTCGCGTGGCTGGTAGTAATAGCTCGATCGGCACAGTCCACTTATGCGGCATTGATCGGCTACCGTCAGCTCCGGGTGCAAAGGTTCTATCCATGTACGCTTCTCCTGGACCGTTGCGCCTACAGCTTTTTTTTTAACCAGTCATTTTCCATCTTCAAACGCCCGATCTCTTCGTACAGCGGTGCGGTCAGCTCCTCCTCGCTCGCACCTTTGCCGTTGCTTCCGCTGAATATCTCCGCTGCACCCTCAATGAGCTGCTTCTTCCATTTGCTAATTACGTTCGGATGCACTTTATATTGGGCGCTCAGTTCACTCAGAGTCTTTATACCCTTGATCGCTTCTAATGCCACACGTGCTTTTAGTGTGTCTGGATGCTTCTTGCGTTTTCCTTTCATGATTTTTCTCCCATTTTTTGAACGCTATAAGTATACCTGTCTGCGTGCAACGCACAGGCAGGCTCGTTTCCGCGCTTTTGAAAGAACTTTTTTCTTACTTCTTTCACACCTTAACTACGTGTCCAAAAAATGGGGTCCACCGCAGTGGTCGGACGCGGGAACGTTCGAATCGCTGAAAAGAGCCGGCTTGCTTGTTGAGGGGGAAGGGGTAGTAACGTGAGTATGATATTATGAACACAGTCCAGAGGATTGCAAAAAATTTTCTTTCTTTATTGTTGTCTAGAGTGATAGGATATATCTTTGGCTTTTTATTTGTGGTATACGTAGCCCGCTACTTAGGTGCCCAACGATTCGGTATTTTGTCTTTCGCCATCGCCTTTACCTCGTTATTTGGCATTCTCAATGATTTCGGCTTGCAACAATATATGACACGCCAAATCGCCAGAAATAAACTCTTAATTCACAAATTCCTAGGGAATATTGCTATAGTCAAGTTGGTTTTGGTGGTTGTTAATTCATTGATCATGCTTCTTATCGTAGCTTCTTTTGGTTATTCTTGTTATGCAATTCAGGTGATATATATTATGGTCGTTACAATAGCGCTTAAGGCTTTTATCATAATGGCGTACGCCATTTTCCAGGCCTATGAAAAGATGCATTATATAGCGGTTGGACAATTTTTAGAAAGCACTTTGAAATTTTTTGGGGCGTTATTTGTTGTGTCCAAAAGGCTTGATCTCGTCTTTCTTGCTCTCATCCTTTTTGCTTCTATCTTTGTAGTTTTTTGCGTTTCTTTCTCTCTGATCTTCATAAAATTCTCTAATGCAGAGATCCAATTAGACATTGACTTCATTAAAAAGACATTGCGCCAAGCCCTTCCTTTTGGCCTAAGTGGGCTTTTTATAACCGTCTATTATTATATTGATACCCTAATGCTTTCTTACATGATTCCCCACTCTGAGAAAATAATAGGGTGGTATAACGCCGCCTATCGGTTAATATTAATTTTAATAGCCTTTCCCTCGCTATACGTGACAGCCATATTTCCTGTGATGGCAAGAATGTTTAAGGAATCGGCATCTTCCCTGCAGTTCATTTTAGAGCGTTCCATGAAATATATCCTGTTTCTGAGCCTTCCTATTTCCTTTGGGGTGGCAGTATGCGCTGATGTAATCATAAAAATTGTGTTTGGCGGCGATTACCTCCCGTCTGCTGTTGTTTTACGCATATTAAGTTGGTCTTTCCTTTTTGCTTCCGTGGGGGCGATTTTCGGTTACTTGTTAAATGCGATTGATAGGCAATCAACCTTGACAAGAATTGTGGGGATCGGCATGGTGTTGAATCTTCTCCTGAATCTCCTTCTCATACCATATTATAGCTACTTGGGGGCTAGTATAGCCACAAATGTCACGCGGTTATGTGTAATATTAATAGAAGGCTATATCCTAGTCCGCATAGGCTTTACTTTGCCCCGCTCCCTTTTATTCACCGTGCTCAAGATTTTTGGCGCTTCATTGGCTATGTCCTCTTTTCTTTGGTTTTTCAAGTCTCTTCACCCTATCATATTGGCTGTCTTGGCTTCCCTTGTTTACTTGTTTTTTGTCTTGCTTTTACGGATAGTGGACGAGGATGATCTCTTAATCGTGAAAAGAATTATTGCATTGCGTCCTGAAGGAGTCCCGCGAGCATGAGAAGGAAGAGAAAACTATCCGATTTTAAAGAGATAGGAGGGGTTTACGTTTTACCCGATGATCCGTCAACGACGTTCGGATATTCAGATGGTATGCGTACCGAACAGGGGATTTTCGATATAATAAGGAGCACAGGAGATGTTAGTGACGGTTCTACCGAACTTATGGCGCGCGCCCGGACCTGGCCGGAGTATTATCATTTAGGAGTTGGACGTTCGAATATCTTGAGATGTCTTTCTCTCAATCCAGAAAGTAGTGTGTTAGAATTGGGAGCCGGATGTGGCGGGATAACACGATATTTAGGAGAAAACTTTGCGAGGGTGGATGCTATAGAAGGAAGTGAGCGCCGGGCAAGAATTGCTCGTGAGCGTTGCCGAGGTCTAGACAACGTCAGGGTGTTCTGTGCAAATTTTCAGGATATAGAAATATCGTCTTCATACGATATAGTAACATTGATTGGGGTGCTAGAATACGCGCCTGTTTATTTCGGGGAGGAGGAAGGAAGAGGGGAGCAGGCATGCCTGAATCTTTTACAGTTTGCCAAAAGGGCCTTGAACCCCACAGGGGTACTGGTGATAGCCATAGAGAACAGAGTGGGAATTAAATACTGGAGTGGATGCCCGGAAGATCATACCGGTCGTCTTTTCGATGGACTTTGCGGTTACGTGAATGAGAGAGGCCCTATTACTTTTTCCAGGCCGGAGTTAAAGGCTCTTTTAAGCCAGGCTGGTTTTGCCGGGATTTCTTTTTACTTCTGCTATCCTGATTACAAATTTGCTTCTACCATTTTCAGTGATATAGGGAACGAAAGAGAATTTTTTCTCCATAACTGGGTCGAGACACCGTTTTCCGGCTATGTTAATCCGAGAATCTATACCTTTCACGAGGGAGCCATATTGAAAACGTTAAGCTCCCTGGGACTCTTGAAAGAATTTGCAAATTCTTTTTTAGTGGTAGCGGGTCGCGGTAGTGTTCCTCCCGCCCCATGGATAGCCAAACGTTTTGCTATGAATAGGCATAGACATTTACGATGTGTGACTACTCTGCTGGCCCCATCCGCTTCTACCCCTGATGTTTATATCAGTAAGGAACGACTCGATGGAGAGGACAAAGAGAGGTTTGTTGAAGGTGGAGGGATAAGAGTAAAACATAAAATTTTTTCTGTTCCTTGGTATACAGGAGATTTGTTGATTTATGAGTTTTTCGATGCCATGCGGCATTCTAATTATAAAAAAAAAATTTATGATTTGCTGTCCGTATATCACGACGAATTGTTGAGGAGATATTCTATTAGACAAACCGATATGTTCGGTTATCCTTTATTGAAAGGAAGTGCATTTGATTTTATCCCGAGAAACATCATAAAGAGACAGAGTGCGCTGTGCTGTATCGACGAGGAATGGGAAATTCAACAACCACTGCCGGTAGATTTCATGATGTATAGATGTATATCTTTAGATGTGATAGAGGGACAGTATATATGGATTAGAGAGCGGATTAAAAACATTGAAAAGTCCACCGTTGCATGGATACGGCAGTTCTATCCTCAATATGGCTCTCGTAGAAACAGAGAGAACAGGTTGTTAGAAGAGAAGTTTCAGAAGGTGGTGGGGTGCGAAATCAATATTCGGCACGTTATTCTTAGGAGTCGGAGCGGGATACTGAGCAACCAAAAAATTTGGAGAATAGCAAAATGGGTTTGGAAAAGACTGCCGGGAAGTATAAAACAAAAAAT
>QMVO01000223.1 GCA_003661125.1 Methanosarcinales archaeon | reverse complement strand
CATCTGCACCTCTGCAAATGCTCAGGAAATAGTTAAGGCAATGGACGCGTCCACCATCCTATTTGGTCCAGACCGCAATTTAGCATATTACGCACAGAAGGCAACCTCAAAGTTCATTATTCCCGTTCCTGAATACGGGTTATGCCCTTCGCATCACCAGATAGTAATGGCGGATTTGAAAAAAGCGAAGGAGGCGCATCCGGGAGCGAAAATCATGGTTCATCCCGAATGCATTCCCGAAGTTCAAGATAGCGCGGATTACATCGCTTCAACGAGTGGCATGGTGAGGATTTGCAATGAAGTCGAAGCAGGTGATGAATTTTTGATTGGCACTGAGATCGGGCTTCTGCATAGGCTCGAAAAGAAAGCACCGGAGAAGAAATTCTATCCCATCTCTTCTACTGCTGTCTGTCCACAGATGAAGATGCATACGTTGGAGAACATAGAAGCGGCATTGGAGTTCGAGAAGCCTGTGGTAGTCATCAAGCCAAAAATTATGGAAAAGGCGAGAAAAGCAATCGAACGGATGCTTGAAATATCGTAATATGCAAAAACAAAAAATCGAACTTAGACTTGCCCGTATTTGTCCTCTGTAGCCCCACTTTGAGTTTATCAATGACTTGATGCTTCCCAAGCTCTCGAAACCTTGGCTTTAAATAAATCACTATGGTTTTTGCACACCCTCCGCTTTCACTTACCTCCTTACCACTTACAAAGCCGATAACGCGCTCTTTAAGGCATCTATCCAGTAACTCGCGAAACCGCCGATAAAGTGCCCTATTTCAGTCGCGGACATGCTTGTTGGAATGCGCGCATTTCCAGAAAGAATGGGCAGTAGTATGAACAACGCAATCGCCACCAGCACGATTATGGTTACGATTTTCATTTCGTTCTTCTACACCTCCTATTATTTTTCTCTTTTATTTAATTATTTATAATACTTATCTATCCCATCATATATCATATTGTATCGTCGCCATTTATCTGATAAAACGACAACACTGGTAGACGCTGCTGGTTGAAGTGTATTGGGGGTAACTCATGAAGCAAAAGAAAGCCTATTTGGACATCACTGTAAGTATATGCCCCTTTTGTGGAACGCCATACGCAGATGCGAGCTGGTATGCCATAGAATTAGGGAGTGATGTAGAATGTGGAGTATGTGGAAGGACGTGGAATCCAAAAGAGTCTAAAGTTAAAGTAGATAGGTTTTTACTCGAATTCCTGTTAGACGAGAATGCGAAAGTTATGAAGGTGAAAAAGAAAAAGCGAATAGAGTGAATACAATTCGCTTATTTAGATCACAACCTCGAATTTAAAGATTTGTATTGTCATTACCTTTTTAACAAACAAAAGAGGGAAGATTATGTTATTATGTCACTCAGATGGCAAGGAAACCAAACTGAAAGGAATAATATAAAGAATAAAAGCTGTTCCCGAAACCAAAACAATCGTCGCTCCTGAGGGCAAATCAAAAGCATAAGACAGCCATAGCCCGCAGATGGTAAAGACAGCACAAAGAAAAACTGAAAGGAACATCATGCTACTCAGGCGATGTGTAAATTGCCTGCTCATCGCTGCTGGAATGGTTAACAACGCAATCACCAGAATAACACCCACTACCCTTATCAGCAACACCACAGTCAATGCAATAAGACATAAAAGGAGAAGGTATAACCGCTCTGTGGGGAGACCAATCGTAGTTGCGTACTCCTCATCGAAAGAAATCGCCTGAAATTCTCGGTGCAGTGAAAATACCACTGCAATTATAGCTGCATTCAAGCTCAGCATCAGAATTATGTCGGATGTAGGCACTGTTAAAATACTTCCAAATAGATAGCCGAAAAGCTCAGGAGCATAACCTGGGCTCAATGCAACGAAAATGACTCCCAGTGCCATCCCCATTACCCACAGGATTCCAATTGCGGTATCTTCGGGTATTTTTGTTCTCTTGCTTATCACACCCATGATCAGTGCAGCGGCGATACTAAAAGGAATAACGCCCAAAACTGGATTCACACCCAAAAAATAGCCCAATCCAATACCACCAAAGGCGGCATGGGCTATTCCTCCGCTGATGAACACAATCCTCTTTACCACTACGTACACGCCGATGATCCCACATGCGATACTGGCTAGCAGCGCCGCAATAAGGGCGTTTCTCATGAATTCATATTGTAGTATCTCTATCATTTTTATTTGTGCTCTTTCAGCACCCTATGGGGAACGCCATGAGCTATTATCTCTACCGGGCACTGGTACGTGGCTTCCAGGTCTTCTACTGTTATCTCTTTTGTGTTATGGTAAAAAAGCCTGCGGTTAAGGCATGCAATTTTATCCACGTAAATGGAAACTGCACTGATGTCATGCGACACTAAAACAATCGCCATTCGCTCTCTCAGTTTTTCAAAGAGTTCATATAGCTCGGTTTGCATAGGTGAATCAACGCTTGCCATCGGCTCGTCCAGTAGAAGCAGTTTCGGCTCGGCTACCAGTGCGCGAGCGATGAAAACCCGCTGTTGTTGCCCACCGGAAAGCTTTCCTATTTGAGTGTCTTTAAAATCAAGCATCTCCACGGTGTCCAGCGAATCATGAGCAAGTTTTTTATCGGCTTCGGAGTAGTCTCTGAACGGTTTCTTGTGCCCCAAGCGCCCCATTAACACTACATCCCAAACGCTTACCGGGAATTCGTGGTCGAAAAGGCTGTACTGGGGAACATAGCCGACAAATTTCCTGCCCTTCTCTGGGGGGTGTCCAAAAACAGTGACTTTACCGCGACTCGGCTTTAGTAAACCAAGAATAACTTTTAGGAGGGTGGTTTTCCCTCCACCATTCGGTCCTATTATCCCTAAGAAATCCTGCTGATTTATGGAGAGGTCAACCCCCTCCAACACCGGCACACCGTCAAAATGCACCCATACGTCTTCCAATTTTACAATCGTCCATCCGTGCTGCATTATTATTCTATTCCATCTCCAGCGACAGTGAAGCCGCTATACTTCGCATATTGGCTATGTAGTCTCGAGGGAGAGGGTCCATAAAAACCGTCTGCCCGCCAATCTCGTGTGCAATAGCTTCAGCATTTTGTGTTGCAAATTGCGGCGCTACATAGATATATGACAAGTTGTATTGCCTCGCTTTGTTCACGCAATCCTGGATGACTTTAGGTGTTGGTGCTTTTCCCTTATGTTCAATCGCTATTTGTGTTAGATTGTATTCGTTGGCGAAATATCCAAATGCGGGGTGGTAAATCATAAAGACACGGTTTTCGGTAAAACCGTCAAGTTGCCCGTGGATGTATGCGTCAACGTCATCAAGTTCTTGTAGATATTTATCTCTGTTTTCCGTATAATATGCTTCGTGATTGGGGTCCGCCTGGCATAGCCCATCGCAGATATGCTCCACCATAACTTTGGCATTGATTGGAGAATTCCAAATATGCGGGTCTTTTCCCAGCTTCGTGATACCCTTTGCGCAATCAACAACCTGCATATCGGGATTGACAGCCCTGATTTTGCCCATCCATGCTCGTTCAAATTCTACGCCCGATCCTACCTTGAAGTAAATCTTTGCTTTGCTCACTTCCTTCAACTGACTTGCTGTCGGCTCATAAGTGTGTGGGCTCGCTCCCGGCGGTACCATTACCGTGACTTGCACTTTGTCTCCACCTACATTTTTCACGAAATCCGCTTGTGGAAGTATGGTTACGACCACTCCAATCCCCTCTTCACCCGCTACTCTTCCCGCTTCAGGTGCAATATAGATATCCGTTGCGCTCACTGCTATCAAAAATACGGCAGCTAACAACACTCCAATTACTATCCTTCTTCTTTTATCCATTTTTCCCCTTTCTCTTAAATTTTACCACGATAATTAATATTAATAATATTTAAATAAATTG
>QMVO01000222.1 GCA_003661125.1 Methanosarcinales archaeon | reverse complement strand
CTTATATTCACACCGCTCCCTACCGTGCCTGATAGTAACATAGCCTCTGCTAACCCGGTATTCATTTTATCTGGCACCGCATATCCAATATCTCTGAGCAATCGTTCAAAAGGCTCTTCAACAGCAAACACGCATTTTAGTGGGTCTACGTACAATAAATAACTTGACAGATGCTCCAAAACGTCTTTAAAGCTCATATCGGGCAGTTCCGCGTGCATGCATTGAACGAGATTATAAACCAGACAGAGGAGGCTCTCTTTTGTCCTAAAATAGCTACCTTCAATGTTCAAATATGATTTCAACTCTTTGTTAGTAATCTCTATCGAAAATCTCTCTTTATATTTCCGTATGACTGTTTCCGGCTTGCTATTCAACGCGGTTGTAAAAAGAGGAATAAAATCGTTATGCCCCTCACCCCGAGGTGGAAAAGGGATACATAACGCGATAGAAGGAATCGTGAACTCTGCGGTTAACCTGATGTCTCACTCAATCATATACCCTAGCTTCTCACAAATCGCCCTTCTCTCCTTCTTCTCTTCTTCGGTCTCTATCCTGTTCACTGACGTGCCATCAACCACACCAATCACCGCGCGCCCAAGTTCCGTCTCGGCAACCACAACTTCCAGCGGATTTGCAGAAGCCACATAAATATTCGCAACCGCGGGATGTGACTTCAAAGTACCCATCACATTTATTGGGAATGCATTGTCTAACATAATAAAAAAAGTGTGAGAAGCGCCGATTTTGAGGCAGTTCTCACTCGCTAACTCCTTTAGCCCTTCATCGTTCCCTGTAACTCTTGTCAGCCTCGGCGCTGCTTCGTTCATTGCAACTGCGCATTTTATCCCTGGCGCTGCGGTCAATAGCGTCTTGAAGATGTCGTCGCATGCAAAAATGGTAAAATTACCCTGTCCAATTATCACCTGTTTCTCTTCGGGATTCTGTACTTCTACTCGATCTATCTTTACCAAATTTGTATCTACTCCTCTATCATACTCAACGCCCCTTGCTCGCATACGTCTATACAAACCTCACAATCGGTACACTCCTCTGCGTTTATTACCGCATGTTGTTCTCGTCCATGTGGAGCATTGCTCGGGTCATCTTCAACCAAACTTATACACTCCACCGGACACTCCTCTACGCAATTGCTCGTTCCTTTTTCCTTTATACCCTTACAGCCATTACACTTCTCCAAATCCACTGCCACTGGCATTTTTTTCTTATCACTCTCCTTATCTTTTTCTTTTAGTAAAGCTTTTTTTCCTCATCATATATAAAAATTGCTATTTTTTCATTTCATTTCATGCATAATATTGAAATTGAAGATGCACATCTGGATGTTCTAAATTGTAGGTCTATTCTCCTTCTACAAAATACGCAATAAACCCCTCAGATGGATATTCATGAATAGTTGTGGCGATAATCACTCCTGCTCCATATTCCGAAACTACCAAAATCGCTTTCCTTTCTTTATCTTTTTCCCTTAATATTACTTCTCCATCCGCCTCTACCTCCGAAAAGTAGCCATCGCACATGCATTCTTCTTTTTCCACTATTCCTCCCGCTTTGTGCTTCTTTACCACCGCTATTTTTACCCTTCCCTTCTCCATCACATATTCTATTTTTATTGGAAGCCAATTGTATGCGTCCTTGTTTGAAAGCGCACCTGATACTAAAAGAGTCCCTCCCATCTTTACAAAATCTTTTATAAGCACGCTGTTTGCTCTTAGCGCTTTTAGCATTCCTGAATATAACTCATTCCCAAAACCCGCCGGAACTATCACTAACTTATAGCCTGTAAATGAAAAGAAAGGGGCAGATAACGTACTCGGCATTACTATCTCGCAGGTAAACCCTTTATCTATAAGATATTTCCTGAATAGGGTGTCTTTATCCCATAGCAATGCTATTTCTACTTTCAATGTCTCTTTATTTCTAATACTTAGCTCTTTTTCTTTAATACCACTATATCTGGTCTTGGGGCAGCTTTAGAGCCTGCAAACTCTCTTTTACACCGCGCACACAGTTCCCTCGCAGTAAGCGTAACCACCTCTTCGCTCCCCGGCAGCTTTCTCGCGTACACAAACTCCGGCTCTATACCCACAGACTTGCTTATTTCTTCTAGTATCGCGCTTATCCTCCCCTTGAACACAGCCACATCATCACTCTGCAATCCTCTCAAGTCCGCTGCGAAGCCTACACAGCCGCATACCATCCCGAATACTTTCGCTTCCGGAACGAATATGTTTCCTATCTGGGTTCTCAGTTCTTCCTCCAATTTTCTCCTTCCTTCACTTATTTCTTTCTTCACTCTTTTTTCACCTTTAAAACCTTTCCCATTAGATCATCGCAATATCTGCATTCATCGCATATCTTTTTGCACCCCTTCCATTGTTTTATGCACCCTTCCAGGAGTTCGTTATCCACATGGAATATATATCTGAGTTCTGAGGGGCAATCGAGAAGCTCAAGCAGGTTCCCTTTGAACGAACCCTGGGAATAGGCTTCCATGCAATTTATTATCCAGTTCACCGCATTCGCTCTCCCTGCAATCTTGAAATTTTCTATGCCTATCGCTTCGTATTCCTTCATATCCTCAGGTCTTATCCACGGCGACCTTATGATCTGCGAGGGGTCTCTCACGCGAATAGATATGCACTTATCAAAATAGTAGTCGCCAAAAGTGTTCGGAGGTTGAGTCCGTGCATTCAGAGAACGAGGGCTGGTCATGTGCGAGAAGAGATTGAAATGGGAATATCGGAATGGGCACTTATAAAGACATGCCTCGTTCACAATTACCCTGATGTCGCAGTCCACCGCCCTCTGTATTGCTTCTAAGACCTCAAAGTTTCTGTTTATATTTGTATCCACGGTGATTGTGTCAGCACCGAGGTCTTCAAAGAATTCAGCACGCTGCAATGAATCCACATGCGCTACGCATGAAACAACCGTTTCCATGGGAAAATCCCGCGAAAGCTCAATAAGATACGGCTCTGCTACGGTAACGCCATCAACACCCGCCTTGGTCAATTCCTCAAGGTACCACTCAAACATCTTATAGCCCTCGAAGGTCAGGTGATAACCACCCAGGCAAGATGGATTCATCACGACGTTCACCTTTACGTGGTGCTGATGTGCATATTCGGTTTGTTCTTTTATCTCTTCAATAAGCGCTGCGTGCAGTGTCGCTCTCCCACTGCCCAGCACATCTGGCGTCCCCGCCATGTAAACCTCCTCCACCTCTTTTAATCCCTTCGCTTCCTTATACTCTATTATCTCCTTCAGCGCGGAGAAATGCCCTGGGTGTGGAACTATTACTCTCATTCGAGATAGGTTAATGCCTCCTTTGTAAGTGCATCACAATATCCACATTCATCACATATCTTTTTGCAGCTCTTCCAATGTTCTATGCACCCCTCAAGCTTCTCATTCTCTATATAAAACATATACCTGAGCATTTGAGGGCAATCAAGGATTTCGAGCAGGTTCCCTTTGAACTTCCGATGAGAATACAACCTCATACAATCTATTATCCAGTTCACCGTTTTTGTCCTCCCGGAAAGTTTGAAGCTCTTTATTCCTATCGCCTCATACTCCTTTATATCCTCCGGTCTTATCCAAGCTGACTTTATTATCTGTACGGGGTCTCTCAGGCGGATGTTTATGCACTTGTCAAAGTAGAAGTCCGGAGCAAAAAGAGGAGCGCGAGGTTGGTTCAAACTGCTTAGGTGCGAAGCGAGGTTGTAATGAAAATACCGGAACGGGCACCTGTAAAGACAACCTTCGTTCACTATCACCCTTACATCGCAGTCAACAGCTTTCACTATCGCTCTTAACAGCTCGAAATGCCGGTTTACGTTCGTATCTACGGTTATCACATCAGCACCGAGGTCTTCAAAGAATTTAGCACGTTGTGGCGCATCAACATAAGATAAAACGGATACAAT
>QMVO01000221.1 GCA_003661125.1 Methanosarcinales archaeon | reverse complement strand
CTTCTTGACGAACCCACTAACCATTTGGACATCGCCAACATAGAGTGGCTAACAGAGCATCTCACCCGCTTTTACGGCTCGTTCATCGTGGTGAGTCATGATAGGTACTTCTTGAAATCCGTGTGTAACGCCTTCTGGGAAATCAGCGCGGGAAGGGTTTGGAGTTTTAAAGGCGATTACATGAAGTATTTGAAGGCCAGAGAACTCCTGAAGAAATCCAACATGAGGCGTGCTGAGAACTTGAGAAAAGAGATAGAGAGGCAGAAGCGTATTATAGAGATGTACAGGCGTTGGAACCGCGAGAATTTTCTAAAACAGGCACGAAGCAGAGAAAAGATGGTGACTCGCCTCGAAAAAGAGCTTTCAGAGATAGAGATTCCAGAATCAGAACCAGTTGTTCCCATGTCGTTACCTGAAGTGGAGAGGGCAGACTTCAAAGTGCTGGCGGTGGAAGATTTCGGTGTGGAACTTGGAGGAAAGTACATATTACAGAAAGTGAATCTCGAAATAAACAGGAATCAAAAGGTGGCCATTTTAGGGCGCAATGGTGCGGGCAAAACCACTTTTATCAAAGCAATAACGGGGCTCATTCCCTTCACCGGCAAGGTTGAATGGGGGACGAAGGTCAAATACTCACTGGTGGATCAGATGCTGGAAAATTTGGCCCCTGATCTAACAATCTTGGAACAAGCGTGGTCTAAGGCTCGAGATTGGCCCGATTGGAAAATCAGGGCTTATTTGGGAAGGTTTGGATTTACTGGAAATGAAGTCAAAAAGGTGACGGACGAACTGAGTGGCGGTGAGAAAACCAGGCTCGCTCTGGCGTTGGCAATCTTGGAGAATCCTAACGTGCTGGTGCTCGATGAGCCCACCAACCACATGGACTTGGAGTCAGTGCAAGTGTTGGAGGAGGTGCTAAAGGATTACAGAGGCACAATATTGATGGTCACTCATGACAAAAGCTTGATAGAATCCGTTTGTGAAAGGATACTAGTGGTATTCAATGGCTCGGTAATCGAGATTGGTGATATAGAGGAGTATTTGAAACTATCCTCTAAGGTGTCAGACTCCTCAGAGGAAGATACAAAGGATGCGAAAGAAAAACTCATGGCGTTCCAACGCTCGAAGAAGCTTAAGAACCGCGTGAAATCACTGAAGAAGCGTCTTGGAGAGTTGGAAGAAGAGTACTTAAAAAAAGAGGGAGAGTTGGCGCGTCTCGAAGGCAAGATGAAAGTTCACGCTGCGGATCACGAAATGCTGCTCACGTTGCACCGTGAGCATGAAAAACTCACCCAGAAGATGGAGCAGATCCTTGAGGAAATGGACGAGCTGAGCGTTAAGTTGAAAGAACTCGGCTCAACTACTTCCATATGGAGGTCCTGAGTTGAAGATCATAACGACACACAAAAACCCCGATTTCGATGGCTTCGCTTCTGCTGTCGCGGCGAAGAAGCTTTTCCCTGACCACGAAATTCTCCTCAGTGGTGTACCTGCTGCCAATTTGAAAGAATATCTCGGTATCTATGCGGAGTACTTTCCGTATCTATCGCCGAAGGAGATAGAGGGAAGCATTGAATCCTTAATAGTGGTTGACACCTCTTCTCTCTCTCGCCTTGATGAAAAAATCGTCGGTCGGGCAAATGAAATAGATCGCGTGGTAGTCTACGATCATCATCCAGAGATAAAAGAGAGCGACATCCCAGGAGAACACCATCACGAAGCCGTGGGAGCGACGGTGACACTTCTTTTGCGCGAGATCAAGAAACGCATGATCGAACTGGACAAAGTGGAAGCTACCCTCTTTTCTATCGCACTTCATGAAGACACCGGAAATTTTCTCTACACTACGACTACTCCGGAAGATCTCGAAATGGCCGCATGGTTGTTGGAGAAGGGAGCGAATTTAGAGGAAGTAGCAGACTTTGTGAGCGCGGATATGACAGCCGAACAGAAGTTACTCTTCCAGTCCCTCATCGATAGCGTGAGGGTGATAGAGGTGAAGTCCTGCCCAGTAGCCATCGCCCAGGCACGGATAGACAAGTTCGTTGGAGGATTGAACTTGATAGTGAGTAAAGCATGGGAGATCCTTGGCCATGACACCTTGATTTGCGTGGTACAAATGGGCAAAAAGATCTTTTTAGTGGGACGCACATCCAGCGACGAAGTGGATCTGACTCGAGTGATGGGTGCTTTTGGTGGAGGTGGACACTACAAGGCAGCTTCTACGCGAGTGGATAATGGTCGTCTCGAGAGCGTCATTCAGCAGTTGGTTAAGGTACTTGCTGAGGTGGTAACACCGGCCCTGAAAGCTCGCGATATCATGTCTTCTCCCGTTAGAACGATCTTTGCTCACGCGAAGATATCCGAAGCAAACACCATAATGGAACGGACGGGGCACAACGGACTGCCGGTAATCGAAGGCAACAGACTCATCGGTATCGTCGTTAAAAAGGACATCGACAAAGCCATGAGCCATGGACTTGGCGACAAGCCAGTAAAATCCATCACGCGGACGAAGTTGGTGACGGTGGATGTGGACACACCCGTAAGCCAGATCATCGAGATCATGAGAGACAAAGGTATCGGAAGGGTTCCAGTATTGGAAAATGGAATCCTTGTGGGTATAATCACGAGAACAGACATAATTCGCTCTAGGCATTTACCGAGATCCTTTCGCAAAGAAGTGTCAATACGTGAGGAACCCCAGGAATACGATGTGTCTCGGCTCCTTAAAGAAAGGCTCCCGAAGCACTACTACAACCTCTTAGTGCTTTTGGGAAACGTTGGCAGTGAGATGAACATGCCCACCTACATTGTGGGAGGATTCGTCAGAGACTTGCTTCTTGGACATTCAAACTATGATTTCGACATTGTTGTGGAAGGCGATGGTATTGCTTATGCGCACGCCCTCGAAGATCACTTCGATGTCAAGGTGGTGGAACATCCTGAGTTCTTCACCGCAGCAGTTTTCTTCAAAGATGGATTTCGTATTGATGTGGCTACTGCCAGGACGGAGTACTACGAGGCGGTTGCGGAGCTTCCAAAGGTGGAGATTAGCACCATAAAGAAGGATCTCTACCGCAGAGATTTCTCCATAAACGCCATGGCCATAAAACTAAACCCTGGTGCCTTTGGAAGATTGCTTGATTTCTTTGAGTGTCGAAAGGATCTCGAAAACGGGGTGATCCGGGTCCTTTACAATTTAAGCTTTGTTGAGGATCCCACCCGCATCATTCGAGCTATACGCTTCGAGAAACGTTTCGGGTTCACAATAGAGCAGGAAACACTGGAATTTCTGAGGGAGGCGGTAGAGGGAGAGTTTTTGGAAAAGGTCACAGGAGCTCGTATCCGTGAAGAAATCGAAAAGTTGTTAGCTGAAAGAGACGTTCCAGGTTCGGTTCGCCGCATGGGTGAACTGGGTGTACTCAAACATCTCTTTCCAGAGGTTTACTATACCCAGGTGTTGGGTACACGTGTGAAGGCACTCTATGACTTCTTGAGTTGGGCAAGGCATTTTTTCATACGTTTGAGACCCTTCTATGCTTTGATTATGGTTTTGATGGAATACTCCAGTGAATCCTCTTGGAGCTATGTTGAATGGCGTTACGGGCTTTCGGGACGCGTTTACAGGGAATTCAAGTCTATCAAGCCTAAGATCAAAGACGCGATAGAAGCGCTCGAAAGTGATGCACCGCTTTCTTGTGTTCACAAGTACCTGAAAGATCTGTCTCCTGAAGGAGTGGCTTTTATTGCCGCACACACCGACGAAGCGGGGCAATCCAGGATCAAAGAGTATCTGCGTAAGGTCTCAAAAACGAAGTTGAAGAAGGTAAACGGTAATTATTTGAAAAAGTTAGGCATAAAGCCAGGCCCTCGAATGCGAGAGATATTGGAAGAGCTCCTCAGCGTCAAGCTCGATGGGAAGGTAACCGACGAAACCGAAGAAGAATATCTT
>QMVO01000220.1 GCA_003661125.1 Methanosarcinales archaeon | reverse complement strand
TTTAATAAGTCGCCGTTTTTGTATTGGTGAGGTAGATTTGCGAGTTCGAAGGTGTAACTGCCGTCTTTTGCGGTTGCCGTTTGCAATGAATCCCCCGTGTCCGGATTTAAAAGAATAACTTGCTCTTCGCTTACAGGCTTCTTATCGGAATCAAAGACGAATCCATATACAGTATGTGGTTTCGCGGGAGGAGCTGCGCTTGTAGTTATAATTCCGATAATCAAAAGCATGAGTGTGATAATGCCGGTAACCGCAAACATTCCTTTTCCTTTCTGTTCTGTCATCTTACATCCTGCATCTTTTTCATCAAACAACTATTGTTGTATCGCTATCCACCCATACCCAGCACCCTTCGCTTCTCGCAATATCGAAATTATTACTCATCAATCCTGCGACATGGCTGATGTATCTCTGCGACGCCTCATCCCATATAGTTATGCTGCTGGACCCTAAAGCGGAGCAAATCTCTTCTGCGGTTCCGTTCATGCTACCTATCAAATTCCAGCCTCGCTTCAGGTCATAAGTAACGTTGCTTATCGAAATACCGTCTATCTGGACGTTTCCACACGTGTCTGGATACGATACCCAGTAACCATGCCCTGTTTTCATATCGAACAAATTGGAAGCGGTGCCCACGACATGACTGGTGTAAGATTTTGCGGTATTGTCCCATGCAACGATGCAAGTTGCATTTGCTTTTTTACCGAATGTCTCAGCGTCAATGGAGAGATTGAGCGGTAGCGAGAGCAAGTTCCAGGCTTTAGCGAGCGATATAGAAGCGGATTTGAGAAGAATAATGGACGTGGATTGCGAATCGGAATTACCTGCTTTGTCGGTTGCTATTACAGTGATGATGTTTTCACCTTCAGACAGCGATATATTAGCGTAGAATGTGGTTCCGGAGATTTCGGCGGGTATGCCATTCACGGTGATGCGCGCGATGCCGGAGCCAGTTTCGATGAACGAGCCGGAGATGGTTTGTGTGGTGCTATTCGTGGGCGAAGTAACGGGGTCTATTGTGACGACAGGCGGCGTGGTGTCTATCGTGAACGTTCGGGTCGCCGATTCAACGGATACGAACGAATCAGAAACGACGACTTTCCAGGTGTGTGTGCCATCTGCTAATGCGAGTGTGTAAGAGGATGAACTTCCGGCGTCATAAGAAGAACCGTCGAGGATAACGGTATGGGAGAGGACATCGCCATCGTCGTCTGAGGATGTCCATTGTAGCGTTACGGACGAGGAGTTGGTGAGCGTGCCGCTGGCGGGGCTCGTGAGTGAGATAGAGGGCGGGATGTTAAGAACGAGGTCAGGGGCTTTTTGCGGTTCAACACTGGTGTTCACGGTGATGTTTGCGGATGCGAAGCTCTTCCCCGAGGATGCAGTTATTTGAAGCCTGTCGTTGTCGTTATAGGAGGGGAGGTTACCGAGGTCAAAGGTGTAACTGCCGTCAGATGCAGTGCACGTGGAGAGGTTGCCCTGTTCGTGAGTAAGGGTGACGTCTACACCGACGGCGGGTGTGGTGCCATTATGGAGGAAGACGAAACCATAGACGGTATGCGGTAGCGATGGCGGCGATAGCGAGAAGTTGAGAATTTTATTGTTGCCCGGAGCGATGGTGACGTTCCCGCTTGCGGGTTCGTATCCTTCGGCGGATGCGGTGACGGTGTATGTGCCAGGGGGGAGCTTCATGTGATATGAGCCGGATTCGTTTGTTAGTGTTTCATATTCACCTGCGGTGACGGTTGCGTTTGGTATGGGGTTCCCGGCAGAGGAGACGGTGCCGATGAGGGTGCCGGTGGATGCAGTTTTGAAAAGTTGCTTCACTGTGTTATATACTTCTATATATTTAGATATATTTTCAATTCCGCTTTTGAATGTGAAGTTATTCGGTATTAGAGTATTATTTATGTAAATTGTAATATTTCTAATATAAATATTAACCTCATACCAACCAACAGCCCTTTTATCAAACAATCTTATAGTAATATTTGCTTTATCGCCAGAAAGATACGGAGTTATATCTTCATTTATTTTTATCACTTCTGTGCCATCAGCACGTACATCTGCTTCCCATACTACCTTGTCATTAACAAGAAGTTGTTTGACATGATATCCCTTACTGCCACTTGCATCTCTGTTATCCCTTATCTCGAAGGAGATGCTTGCGTTTTCTAAATTTTCTGGTAAAGAAATCTGCTGAGTAATTCCTTGATACCATCCGTGATAAGTTCCCCAAGGACCGGATGGAAGACCTAGCCTATACTCAAAAGCTGGGTCATCATTTGGCAACTGCTTGAAGATTGTTGCATTGTAGAAAAAATCGAGATCATAAACATAAAGGGGCACTTGGAAAAGGCTCACTCCGTCAGAATTTTGTAATGCTAACTCTGTCATTTCTCTTACAAAATTTGGAGGATAAAAGATTTGGTCAACCGTTTTTGTATATCTGATAGGGTATATACCGGTTATAAAGGGCACCGGATGGATTGTTGCAGTTGCCTCATCAATATAATTTTCTAATTCTGTAAGATTTGCTTCAGAATAACCATAAGATGCCCAATACCACATGAAAGTGCCGTCCTTTAATATAGGTTCGTATGGACTATCATCTCTGAAATACTTCATCTCATCATAAACATCATAATACAATGTTGGGATAAACTTCAAATTTGGATTAATCCTATTTTTTGCGTTCATAAATTTTTCAACATATTCTGGCGTGAAACGTGGGAATAGGTCTTCAGCATGGAAATCATCTATCGTAAATGCCTCGAGTTGTGAATATTCTAAAGAAAGATTTGCAAAAAATTCTGCCCAGGCTTCATAATCCCCACCATAAGGGTAACAGGGACTGCCATACCAATCCTCACAGCGTGGGGGCAATTCCGCCCATATTTTTATGTCTGAGTCTTTCGTCTGGTTAAGGAAGGATATAAAATTATTATAACGCTCTTCATTGCCAAGGAAGAATACAAGTGTATTTGCACCAATATCTTTCAATGCCTGAACAGTTTTCTCAGCATTAACATTTCCATTTCTTGCATCTTCTCTGATAGGGTAAGTCCACATTACTTTTGGACATTCATCCCTTTCTTTCTTTTCAACAATTTTTACTATCCCAGTTCCAGATACATTCGCACCATGAGAATCCACAAAAGTTAACTTCACGGGGTAATCCCCAACTTCTGAGTAATTGAAAGTGGCAACAAGTCCATCCCAAGTGATGTGGGGGTCATCGCTTGTTGCTGTTATTTCGTCTCCATCTGGATCAGAGACGTAAAAGGAATAATTCCATGTAAATGGCTCGTTTACGAATCCTCCTGCATTTAGAGAACCCTTAATCTGTGGCGGCTCATTTACCGCCTTTACACTCGTAACGTTACTTTCATTAATTGTATTAGAAGTCAGATAATCACTGGTTGCTGATGAAGATATGTTTATCGTGGTTTCGGATTTATCTGTTGTATTGTTTAAAGTGCCTGTGTTTGCTCTGCTTATGCCTACCGGGAGCAAATTAAAAGCTAACAATGCTATTAATATGATTGCTATTATTTTCGCTTTATCGAAAGCGTCTATAATATTGAATTTAGAATCAGAAGATGGTTTTACATAATCCTGTTCGTATTCCTCAGCCCAGTATTCATCTAAGGCATCCAGACTATCGCATTCTAAATTTTCCATTTCTAATAGGAAATTTAGCAGATAGGGTTTTAAAACCTTCTACATGATAAACTATTTTAGCAAATAGTTGACAAATTACTTTCAAATAATGAGAAATATCAGTTCTAAACAGTTAAAATTTTAGATAATTTATTGAAGCAGATATTGAAAAATGAAGGGGGCAGGTTTTGGGGACATATATATTTATATACTTCCTCTTATGTTACATGGAACCTTCGGAAGACAACAAGCGGAACTTACTTTTATTCTTGCTGATACTGGCGCTATTTGTAGGCGGCTCTATGGAGTTTT
>QMVO01000219.1 GCA_003661125.1 Methanosarcinales archaeon | reverse complement strand
TATTACCAGTACATCGCTTCCGTCTTCGCCACGTGGCGGTTACAGGGAAAAGATGTCTACGACGAACTCAAAAAATTGCTCGTCAATGAGCTTTGTTTGAAATGAGCTAAACAAATACGATTTTTCCTTTTTTAGTTTGCTGATAAATTTATCGTCAAAAAGGGGAGTTGGAGGTATTTTTGGATCAACACCCTTTGATATGAGGTACTCTTCAACAATCTCTCTTATCTTTCTGCTTGCATCCTTTACGCTTAGTTTGTCATCCCTATATCTATTTCTTGCAGACTCTTTTATGAAATTGAGAATTTTTAAGTCGGTAACATATTTTAGGGCTTCTGGATCAGGAAGCACAGCATCCATTGCCCTATTAAATCTTCTTACAAGCATTAATTCTCTTAAATACTTTAAAACCCCAACATAATCTACCACAAAACCACAGCTCTTGTTCTTACAAACCCTGTTTACTCTTGCGATTGCCTGCAATAAATTGTGTTCTTTAATCACATTGTCTAAATACATGACCTGCTCGATGGGAGCGTCAAAGCCCGTAATGAGCATACTCTGGACAACCAATATACCAACATCCCCTGCGATGCCACTATCGTCAGTCTTATCAAATGGAAGCTTAAAGCTCTTTATTATTCTTTCATGCTTGTTTGTGTCAGTGTAAGGATGATACTCAGGCGGGTCATTAGGTAGTCCTGATATAACCACACCAACTTTTAATTTCTCAAGTTGATTTATAACTATTTTTCGATTTTTCCTTCTCAGTTCGTCTATTTTTTGCTTTAATACATTCTCAAGAGCTTTTTTATATCTCATTGCAGCAAGTCTTGAGACCGTCACAACCTGCGCCTTAAATCCGTTGGGAAATACATGGGCAACATAGTGGTCTATCATATCTTTTGCCTCGTCCTTTATCACATTCTCGTCTTCAAGATATGCCCGCCATGTGTATCTCCCCATAATCTTTGCCTTTTGTTCAACATCAAGCATTGAGAAGACATCCTCAAACTTTGCATTTGCTGCCTCTTCATCAGAAAGCTCTGCACCGTGGACTCTGCCTTCATAAACGATCTCAACAGTCACACCATCATCAACCGACTGCCTTATGCAGTATTTATCTATATACTCACCAAATGTTCCTTCGGTTTTTTCAATGGGCACATTCATAGAACGTCTTTTTATGAAGGAAGGAATTATAAGAGAGTCTGATGTTGATTCTATATTCTCTGAATCGGCTGAATATATCGCTGCCCTCACCCAGAGGGCGAGAAATGAATTAAGGCGAAAGATGGAGGAATTTTCGCATCGAACAACAGACGCTTGTTTTATCAAAGTTGATAGTGTGATACTCCAATCGGTTATAAATCATGTTCTTTCCATATTAGAGCCTGACCTTATAAAAATGGGCGTAAAAGAATCTACTGGCATTGAAACGATTAGCATTAAACACGACTACTTTGAGATATGGAGTCAGGTATTACATGGGTTAGCAGATGAGTTCACTAAAATATTGAGCGAAGAAGCGTTTTTACAGACAAAACGGACAGAGTTGAAGGAGGAGTTGATAAGGTTTTTGGATATTCATTAGAATGATTTGACAATTTATCGTGCTTTCATTCACCTCTCCGTATTTGTTTCTGATAAAATCCTTTATCTCGGAATAAGTGGCTTTACCGCCAAGATTCTCTACGGCTTCTTTTATCATTTGCTATACATAAGGATAAGGCTTAGGACTCATCTATTTCTCATCAATTTCACAGTTATTTTAACCCCCCTGTCAGCACTTTAAAATCACTTTCAGTTATTTTACGACTCGCCTGAGTCGAAGATCATCGAGGAGATCCCAGAACCACAACCAGTTATCGTCACCGAATACAAAATTGCACATTATACATGCCTGGGGTGTCATAGAGAAGTCGTTGCAAGCGATCCCGACTGCCCCAAAGAAGGCATATTCGGTAATAACACGATAGCACAAGCGACTGTGCTGAAATACGAGGAGCGGTTGCCGCACCGTAAGATCCAGAATGTTTTGAAGCGGCAGTACGGATTGGATATAAGTCCTGCTACGATACTTGATCTCACACGTCGTGCCTCCGATGCGGTTCGATCGGAATATGAAGAAATTCTGGACAGAATCCACGGTGCTGAGGTACTGTATGAGGATGAAACCTCAATCAGGGTTCAGGGAGAGAAGTACTGGATCTGGGCATTCACCACGCCGACAGAGACCTTTGTCGCAATACGGAAGAGTCGAGGTATGAAAGTGCTTATGGAAATTCTGACAAGACGGTTCACGGGAATAATCGTATGCGATGGCTGGAAACCGTATGCCAAGTTCACAAACCGTATACAGCGATGTTGGGCGCATCCCTTCGAGAATCCGAGTATCTTGCCAGGAAGATTGCGGAGGCTGCTCCGTTGGATAAAGCACTTAGAAGGCTCTACCGAAAACTGAATGACGCACTGGAAGCGGATCCTCCGCCCGAAACGCGGCGGCAGTTGTGGTATATAGCGCGAGCAGCGCTCAGACGATGGATCAGGAGAGAATACGCCAGCGAGAAGGTGAAAAAGTTCATCGGCAAGATAGAGAATGGTTTTGAGTATTGGTTCACGTTCGTTTTCGTTCAGATGTGGAACCGACCAACAACAGATCAAAGAGGGCGCTTCGTGAGCACGTTGTCCAGCGGAAGATTATCGGAACACTGCGTAATGAGAAAGGAACATCAAACGGATCTCTGTCCGCATATATTCTCCTTAATAATGTGAACAACTCAACAAAATTCGTTTTACCCGATGCATTTGGTCCAATCACCACGTTGAAATCCCTCAGCTCGATACTGCAATCCTCGAGACTTTTGAAATTTTTTATCTCTCTTTGTTCCTTCTCTCAAGAGCGATTTCATACCTCCTATAATTCAGCGTAATCATACCAGAGATTCCAAACTCAGCAAGCAACGCTAAATCTTCCTTTTCAAGTCCTTTTTCCTTAACCGGTGGAACTGCCTTTGTCCTTCTGCAAATTATCCTGCCACCGGATATTTTTGCACCTACAAATCCTTTGCAATTCCCCCTTACGAACACAAGCCCTTTTCTCATCGCCACACCTAAGAATTCTGCCGCGTCACCCAATACTACTACTTTACCGCCATTGAGCAAAGCAGCAGCGTTCATTCCTGCATTTCCATCTACCAAAACAAAACCTTTTCGCATCAATATACCCACGCTTATCCCAACGTCTCCTTTCACATGCACCTTTGCCGCTTTTCTGCAACGAGCAGCAACCGTACTTCTCAAAATTCCGTCTTCAAGAAGCAGCTCATCTTCTCTGAGCTCGTTTGGCCCAAGTATGCTTTCCCTTTCTATTTCCTTTTGATGATGCAGGAGCCATGTTATCGAAACAAATTTCTTGTAGCCGTCCAAATCGGTTTTTACCTGTATGACATTGCCAACGGGTTCTTCGACTTCGCCCTTAACGTAAATAGCACCCGAAAGCATGCTCATTCCAAGATAGGAACCTGCATTTCCATCTACTATTATAGACCCCACTTCAGGCAATTCCTTTCCACTGCCACGGAAATAAACGAGATCAACACCCAAGCTGGAGCCATGCCTCTTGCCTACATCTCCTTTAATATGCACGTCTTCGCCATTTTTCAACGTCTCTACCACATCCTCATACGAATAACTCGTGTCGAATTGAGAAGGAATTGGATCTGTCGGATTGAGTTTTGCTCCTCTGTGCTGCCAGAAGAAGTTGTAAGTGAAATCGCCAACGCAGTCTTGAGGCGAACTCTGTTTTAGCTCCATAGACATAGAATCGATTTTCTGTCCTTGTATTAAATCTATTTTAGCCCCCTCCGTAACGCGACCCATAATCCATAATTCTAAATTGATTTTTTGCATATTCCTGCATATTCTTTTCTCAAATTGTAAAAGTACACCATAAAAATCCATAAAATTCGATTCCAG
>QMVO01000218.1 GCA_003661125.1 Methanosarcinales archaeon | reverse complement strand
GAGCCTATCAAATCCTTCAGGTTCTTTGGTGTGTCAAGAGCAATTATCTTCCCCTGGTCCATAATTCCTACGCGTTCACAAAGATAATCCGCTTCTTCCATGTGATGTGTGGTCAATACAATCGTTACTCCTTCTTTATCGTTCAACTCCCGTATGTAATCCCAGATCCTTCTCCTCGTGTGGGTATCCAATCCTAAAGTGGGTTCGTCTAAGAAAAGGACTTTTGGACTGTGAATAAAGCCCCTTGCAAGCTCTAAACTACGTTTCATACCTCCTGAATACTTATCTACTACTACATCTGCTTTGTCTTCCAGTTCAACGAGCTTTAAAACCTCTTCTATCCTCTCTTCTCTTTCTCTCCTCCCTATCCCATATATCCTGGCATGAAAATCCAGATTCTCACGTCCTGTTAATCGCCAGTCCAGAGAGGGCTCTTGAAAAACAATCCCTATACTCCTCCTCACGCTGTCCTTATCCTTACTAACATCGAAGCCTGCTATCTTCGCGGTTCCTGAAGTGGGCTTAAGCAGAGTAGTCAATATTTTTATCGTAGTTGTCTTCCCTGCTCCATTAGGACCGAGCAGAGCGAATATCTCGCCATTTTCCACACTAAAGGAGACGTGGTCCACAGCAGCAAAGCCATTGCCGCGATACCTCTTCGTTAAGTCTCTTACTTCTATTGCCCACATTCCCATATCCACATTATATAATTTATATATTGCATGTTAGCAGAAATAAAAAAACATGAAATAGACCCATAGCCCAGAGATCAGAGATTCTTCTTCTTTATTTGAGAGGCACTTCTAACAAAATTTTCGGCAAATTTTGTATAGGAAGCAGCATGCAGATGGGCAAAAGACGCAAGGCAGTTCTTTGTTATAATACCGTCCATTCCATCTTTTATACCTTCACCCCTGAGCATTTTATAAGCAAAATCCACATTTGACTGATTTTCGAGTTGTATTTCGGAATGATGGAATTCATGCCCCTTAAACCTGCCTCCTTTTTTTCCTAAGATGCAATCCTTCAGGAATTCTCCCTCTACATAGTTCACGACTCTCTTTTCTCCAAATCTTACCTCTCCCTTTATCACACCACACATCTTAAAACTACCACCTTCTCCATGTGACTCTGCCCCACGACCAGGCAATCCCTCTAAGGGCTTATACTCAAGCTGTTCCAATAGATACATCAACCCACCGCATTCTGCATATATGATCCCATATCCATCGTAAAAGTCTTTTACGGCATCGAGCATTTGCGTGTTCGAGGAAAGCTCCTCTGCATATATCTCGGGAAAGCCACCGCCGATATAAACCGCATCAACTCCTCTCGGCAGCTTTTTATCTCTTATCGGGCTGAAATACGTGAGTTCCGCACCTTCCAACGTGAGTAAATCCAATGTATCCTGATAGTAAAAATTGAACGCCTCGTCAAAAGCCACTGCAATCCTGACTTTAGACTCTTCGCTTCTACCGCTCTTCGCATGAAAAATCTCTGTCTCCGGCTTTTTCAGCGCGCATGCTGATTTTGCAATCGCAAAAAACCTTTTCATATCCACATTCTCCTCCACAGAGGTTTTTATCTTATCTAACACGCTGTCGAAATCATCTCGTCTGTTTTCACATTCCGACGCGGTAATCAAGCCAAGATGACGCATAGAGATTCCCAGGTCGTTTTTACGTGGGATCTTACCAATGACTTTTACTCCACTATACTCCTCTACTGCCCTCTCTGCCTTCTCTCCGTGTCTCTCGCTTCCTATATTGTTTAAAATAACGCCTGATATCTGTACTTTGGGGTCAAAACTTTTATAACCGTTAACTATTGCAGCAGCACTCCTCGTGATGCTACCAGCATCAACCACAAGTATAACCGGACAGTGCAAAATCTTTGCTATCTGCGCTGTGCTTCCTATGTCATCAGAATAATTCAAACCCTCATAAAGCCCTCTAACGCCTTCTATTACTGCAATATCCGCTCCCACACATCCTCTCAAGAATATCTCCTTTACTCTGTCTGGAGACATCAAAAAACCATCCAAATTCCTTGATGGTCTGCCAGAAACTAATGTATGAAATCCGGGGTCTATATAATCAAGTCCAACCTTGAAACCCTGAACCTCAAGACCTCGAGCTCGTAAAGCACTCAAAAGTCCAATACACACAGTAGTCTTACCTGCCGAACTTCTATCCCCCGCAATTACCACCCTTGGGATGCTTATATTCATGGCTTCTTATCTTATTTATTTTTTTATTACTTTTATAACCCTTTTCTTTTTCTTCACTTCTCTCTCCAATTCCTCCATGCTTTTTTTCACTCGCTCCGCCCTTGCTTGTTGCGATTTTTCATCCTTCTCCAAATCCAGTCCTCTTACTCGCAACATCCTCAGTACTTCTTTTTTCGCCGGGCCACCCTTCACATTTCTTTTCTGAATATTTGAAGTGATGTCCAGCGCTTCTTTTACTTTCTTCTCAGTCAGCCCCATCTCACTAAGTTTTTTACCCATGACAGGGGTGGCGAAATCGTCTATCCTCCGGAGGATCTCTGCAACAAACGCTTTCCCTGATTCCTGCTCCTTTATCGCTTCCAGGTTTTCATCTGCTAAGACCAATGCCAGGGAAGATACAATTTTGTGAGCAGTCCTGAAAGATATGCCCGTTTCTCTAACGATGGTGTCAGCCAGCTCAGTTGCAACAGTGAATCCAATTTTTGCCTTTAGCTCCATCTCCTCCTTCTTTAATTCCAGTTTTTCTACCATATTCTTCATCACTGCTACCGAAGCTATGGCGATTTTCGTAGCTCGCAGCAGATGTGGCGTTGCTTCCTGCAAATCGCGGTTGTATGAGTAGGGCAAAGCTTTGCATATAGAAAGCACGCTCATCAAACATCCGTGCACAGTGCCTGTTCTTGCCCTCACAAGTTCTGCATAGTCCGGGTTTCGTTTCTGCGGCATTATGGAACTTCCAGTTGCATATTCCTCCGGAAGACGAACGAAATCAAATTCTGCGGTACTCCACAGTATTATCTCTTCCGCAAGCCTGCTCAAATTTGTCATCAGATTAGAGAAACACGAAACCGCTTCGATGACGAAATCCCTCGTGGAAACGGCATCCATCGAATTCTCCAGCACAGAATCAAACCCCAAAAGTTTCGCGGTTCTTTCTCTATCTAATGGAAAACCAGTAGATGCAAATGCCGCCGCACCCAAAGGACATACGTTTACACGTTCGTATGCGCTTACAAGCCTCAAAAAATCGCGAGCTAACGCATCGGCATGAGCCAGATAATGATGTGCAAAAGTCGTTGGTTGGGCATGTTGTAGATGTGTGTATCCCGGCATTACGGTATCAACGTTCTCCGCAGCTTTTTCCAGTAACACTTCTCTTAATTCGTTTATCTCGCTCATTAGCTTTAACAGTTCATCACGAAGTGCAATTCTTATGCATGTCGCCACTTCGTCATTCCTTGATCGCCCTGTGTGCATCCTTCCTCCTTTATCCTCGCCTATTTCTTTTATCAATACCGATTCTATTGCGGTATGCACATCCTCGTAGGATGGGAGTTCTTGTTCGATAAAATCCTCACCACGCTCCTCTATTTTTGTTAAGCAGTTCAAAATAGCCGCCGCTTCGTCCTTCTTTAGTATTCCTCGCTCTTTTAACATCACTACATGCGCCTTATCCACAAGCACGTCAGCGTGAAAAAGCCATCTGTCTGCTTCCAAAGACATAATATAATCCTTTTGCGTTTTATTTTGTTTTTGCATTTTTTTCACCTTCTATCAGCATTACCCACTCATGATTCCTTATCTCCTCTATATCCCTTTTCACTCTCCTGTCGCCCTTAATCCTCTCCACAACTTCTTTTATCACCTTTAACTTCTCTTCCTCTGTTTTCAAATCTTCAATATCCTTCAAATAGGGCTCAACGAGTGCGAGAAGGTTTGTCTTCAATCCCCCATCTTCAAATTTTTCCTT
>QMVO01000217.1 GCA_003661125.1 Methanosarcinales archaeon | reverse complement strand
CAAGTATTATAGCAATTATGTATGCCACCAACTCTTTTACCAAACTTACTATATTGTTATCAATCATTTTTATTCCCCGATAGAGTAGCGATTTCGCCTAATATCTTATATCCGAACTTGTTTCGTATATCCTTCCAAATTGGCGATATATCCGAACATGGTTCGCATATACATCCTTCTGGCCGAACTTTTCCATCTTCAAGCATCTTTCCCCGCTCTTATCTGTAAGTTATCCAATGGACTTTTAATCTACCTATATCCTTGTTACTTACATGGGTATATATTTCTGTCGTCTTCGAACTTTTGTGCCCTAACAGCTCCTGAATATATTGCAGGTCTGTACCGCTTTCCAGATGCCTGAGAGAATGAACCGTGACTTCTTCTTAATCTTTGCCTTCTTACAAGCATTTGAGAATATCTTCTCAACTGTCCGAGTTGTTATATGCTTCTCCTTATCATGGCTTGGAAATAACCATTTTGATTGGCCATATTCCTTCAGGTAGCTCCTTATCGTCTCCAATGCTAATTCCAAAAGTCGCTTACTCTTACCCCGCAGAATAAATAAGCATTAAGATTGCTTTGTGTTTAAGTTGCTCACGGACGAAAGAATCTGAGAGACTTCCTCCTGACTCAAAACCACCGGCAACTATCTCGTAAACAAACCTCCGCTTCAAAACCTTGCCGTAGTAAAACTTCAGTGCATTGATTGCAGTGTTTAAAGTAGATGTAGAAGCCTCCTTTTCATTCGCTAAATGATACAAATAATCTCTTATATCTTCGTTTGACATTTCATTGGAGAATTCCAGAAACTCCCTGTTATGATATGAATACAGTTTTATCGTTCTCTGACTGTATTTCCTTAGCATAAGTTCTCGTCTAAATGTATAGCCGGAACAGAACCCTTATATATCACCCTTCCATATTATATTATTACTATACCATGATCATAGCACACACACCAGATGCCGATGACGCATTCATGTTCTATGGACTGCTAAGCGGCAAAATACGTACCGATACAGAAATGACGCAGGTGATTGAGGACATCGAAACGCTGAACAAAATAGCTTTTAGAGGTGAGTTAGACGTCACGGCGCTTTCAGCCCACGCTTATGCTTTTCTTCACTCGCAGTACCGGATTTTGTCTGCCGGTGCAAGCGTAGGGGACGGATATGGTCCGGTAGTCATTGCGAACAGGGAAATGGATCCAGAAAGGAAAAATATTGCCGTTCCCGGGAAATACACTACTGCGAACCTGCTGCTAAAGCTGGCAGTTGATGACTTTCAGCCGGTTGAAATGCGATTTGACGAGGTTATCCATGCAGTGACACGAGGAGACGTGGATGCCGGATTGGTAATCCACGAAGGTCAGATAACTTACGCACAGCACGGTCTTGTAAAAATCCTTGATTTATGGGGGTGGTGGTATGAGAAGACAAAACTGCCTTTGCCTCTTGGGATTAACGCCATAAAACGTGATATTCCTGAAGAGACGCAACGTGAATTTCTTGTGCTTATGCGAGAAAGCGTGCAGTATGCACTGGACAATGTAGAAGAAGCTTTGCTGTATGCAATGAAATACGCAAGGGGTGCGGATAAAGAGTTGGTCAAGAAATTCGCACTGATGTACGTGAATAAATACACGTATGAAATGCCCGAAGAAGTTGTTAAAGCGCATGATGAACTTTACAGAATGGGGGAAAGAAGAGGATTTTTTGCGACACCGCCCTTAGACATCCTTTTTCCTTAAACGTATTCATATTTCTATCGCTTTGGGACATGTTATATCCATTATTGGATATGAACATAAATAGGTATATTTACATATTAGCGTGAGCCTGTGTAAGTAACAAGCCGCCAAGGTAAAGGTTAAAAATGTCAGATAAAGTACTGAAGTCATGGATATGGACACATAGAGACGAACTATTTGCAAACGATGCCGTTGGCACTGGCTGTTTCAGTTATCTCCCGGGCGAGGTCGTATGGGCAGTCACGAAGAGGTGTAACCTGTGGTGCAAACACTGCTCGATTAGCGAAGAAGACCCGGAGGAGCTTACAACAGAAGAAGGATTCGCAATCATCGAAGAAGCGGCTAAACTTGGACCCGTTAAGTTCGCATTCACGGGTGGTGAACCTCTGTTGCGCGAGGACATCTATGACCTCATCGAATACGCTTCATCGTTTGACATGCAGGTGGTTATGGCGACAAACGGAACGCTGATAACGAAGGAAGTAGCAGAGAAGTTAAAAAAAGCAGGTCTGGAACGGGCTGCAATAAGCATTGATGGACTGGGCAACGCACATGACGATTTCAGAGGTGTTAATGGTACTTTTGATGATGTATTGCGAGGGATGAAAGCATGTAGAGATGCAGGGCTTGCAACTCAACTTTTCACGATGGTTACGAGAGCTAATTATGGTGAGATACCAAAAATAATCCAGCTTGCAGACGATTTAAGTCTGTGGCGGATCTACCTTATTTATTTGATCGCCGTGGGTCGTGGCAAGGCGATTTCTGAAGTTTGTCTATCCACGAGCGAGAATATGAGGTTCTTTGACTACGTAGTGGAAAAACAAAAAGAAGTGAAGGTTTGGCTTAAACCAATTTGCAATCCGCAGTACTGGGCTTATCTGAAGGATAAGGGGCTTGTTCGTGATAACGAAATTGAGTTTACCGGATGCACGGCGGGCATCACGCGCTTTCACATTTTTCCCAATGGTGACGTGACTCCATGCGCATATTTGCCTGTAAAAGCAGGAAATATACGGGATCATGGGTTTTTGGAGATTGTCAGGGATTCTGAGATGTTCAGGGCGTTGACAGCAAGGGAAGTGAAAGGACACTGTGCTACTTGCAAGTATAAAAAAATATGTGGAGGGTGCAGGTCGAGGGCGTATGCAACTTCGGGTGATTATCTGGCTGAAGACCCGGTATGCTGGTTGGGTGATTTCGGGGTGTAAGTAAGCTTGCGGTTATAAATAGCCTCCTCCTTAAATCCTCCGTTTGCCCTTATTAGCTTCACACGACCCGTTTTTATCCTTTTGATCTTTGCGTCCGTATCAACCGGCGAAAAAACCACCGCCTCGCCTTGCTTATAATCCAACTTACTCAATAACCCAAGTCCAGCGATTTCTTTTTCGCTTTTGCTCTTATCCTCGAAAAGCCCCAATAAGGTACCTTCTTCGGGAATCGTGTCCAAAAGAGAGAGTTTAATAACTTTGTTCTTTGCTGCTCTGAAATATTTATTATAAGATTTTTCACGCAATGCTTTTCTCTCTTCCCTCGTCCTGCTCCTCGCTTCACCTGACATCCGCAGCTTAATTATTTTCTTATTCGTTAAATGCAACAAGATATGCTCCAGTTCATCATCGCGCTCGATCACAACGATAAAAGAAGGATTGATCTCTTTTATTTCGGATAGTTTAAACCTCTTTGCATCTTCTCCTTCTATCCATCCCGTGGAATCCACAATTATGACATCGGCTGATAGCTCTTTTGCTTTCTTTACTGCCGCCCCTGCGCCTTGAACGCATTCACGCACACATCCATTGGGCGATGTGTTTCCAACAAAAAAGAGGCTGTGAGGCTGTACTTCTGATAGCTTCTGTATCTCCTTTTCCAGAATACCCATGCCTATGCAGCACGGTGGTCCTATATCGCTTTGACCCACATCGGCATCCACAACAGCCACTTTCAGCCCTTGTTCATAAAACCTGGTTGCGATAGAAGAAACAGTGTAAGTCTTTCCCACATCCACGCTGCCAAGCATGAACAGGGTTAATTTCTTTTGCCCTTGTCTTATCTCTTCCTTCGCTTCTTCTTCAACACCCCTTAGGTCCATAGTGAAAAATTCTCTTTCGCATATCTATCTTGTGGACTCTCGTGGTTTTTTATTGCTGCCGGGATTTGAAGAGGCTGGATAAATGCTTCTTATCACTCGCTCCAGCTTCTGACGATATTCAAAATCATCACGTTTAAGTGTCAGCT
>QMVO01000216.1 GCA_003661125.1 Methanosarcinales archaeon | reverse complement strand
TTTATGAATTTGTGATTTGTGCATTAGTGATTGCGGATTGTGAATATTTTGTTAATTTTTATGATAAATTGAGGGTTATTGATCCGCCCCACTCCTCAGGAAACTACATCGGTTTTTAATAAATATAATAATAAATAATACAGTTAGTAAAAATGAACAAGTCGGAATTTTTATATCTTCTAGTGAGAACGAAGTTAGTAACAATATTGCCACTGGAAATTTAGTGTTTTGCATATTATTGGGAAGCTCATATAATAATAAAATAGAAAACAATACTGCTTGTGAGAATGGAAATTACGGAATTCAGTTACAGGATTCATCGGGAAATGAAGTTCGTAACAATATTGCGAATAATAATTTTGGAGGTGGTATTCGATTAATAAACTCTAATAATAACAAAATAGAAAACAATACTGCTTGTAAAAATATAGGATGGGGAATTAATCTAGAAGATTCATCGGGAAAAAATGAAGTTCGTAATAACATTGTCAATAAGAATGTGAGGGGTATTGTATTAACAAATTCGAGGAATAGCAATATCATATCTAATAATACTGCTTGTGAGAACGAAGAGTGGGGAATTTGTTTAGAAGATTCATCGGGGAATGAAGTTCGTAGCAATATTGTCAATAAGAATTTGAAGGGTATTTTAATAAATTTAGGGAATAGCATTATAATAACAAACAATACTGCTTCTGAGAACGGTGATACTGGAATCTGTTTAGAGGGTGTTGAAAATAATGCGGTTAATAACAATATTTTCAATAAAAATCTAGTGGGCATTAAGTTATTATACAGCGATAATAATATGATAGAAAACAATGCTGCTTGTGAGAATAGAGGAGAGGGAATTAGTATAGGGTATTCATCAGGGAATGAAGTTCGTAGCAATATTGTCTATAAGAATCCAGAGGGCATTGTTTTAAGCCGATCGAATAGCATTATAATAACAAACAATACTGCTTCTGAGAATGATATAGGAATTCATTTATACGTTTCATCAGAGAATGAAGTTCGTAACAATTTTGTCAATAAGAATTCGAATGGTATTATATTAGTACTTAACTCGAATGAAAATACAATAACAAAAAACAACATAGTAAACAATAAAAACCAAGCAGATATAGAGGACGTCGCTTACAACAACTTCGACCGCAACTACTGGAGCGATTATACCGGAGAGGATAAAAACAAAGACGGAATTGGGGATGAACCTTATGAAATAGACGAAACAAACGAAGATCGTTACCCTTACATGAACTACAGCGGCTGGCTGAACGTGGTTATCACACCAGAATTCTGGTATTTTTTTGCTAAGAAGGGCGATGTAATTAACAAAAGCTTCAGCATTGAAAATAGATTTAATAGCCCAACAAAACTTGAAGTTTTACTTGATAAAAATTTGGATTTTGAAACAGACTCAGATTGCAATGGGACCTACAAGAAAACAATTAGCATCGCACCGAAATCCACAAAAAACATCACTTTACGATTGAACACCGCAAATCTGGAAGGCTACATCCTAAGAAAAATCATCTTCAAAACAGAAGAATATATAAAAACAACCCTGGTTAATGGCTTCGTTCAACCTAAACTTCATAAAGTTAAGGTAGAAGGCGTAGATTTCCACAGGAACGTTGTTCAGGGGCAGATAAATCCATTCATAATCATCCTGCGCAATTACGGCGATAAGGATGAATTCAAGGTAAATCTGAGAATGGGAAGTGAAGAAAAGAGCAGGACAGTATATCTAAATGAGACCGAAACAAAGACACTAACATTCGAGATTGATACTTCCAATCTGCCCTTAGGCATAAACAAAGGAGAGGTGGTAGTTTCAAAGGACGAGATGGTGGACTACTTAAACCTGACAATGTTTGTCGCATCGCAACTTGAGGCGTCCACGCTTGTAGTGACAAACCTTACGAGATTTAAATTTAAATTTAACGAATCAGAAGAATTAAGGAGTGAACTCATCCGTTTAACACACCATCCAGCAGTAAATGGGATCCTTCTGGATATTACCTGCAACTACTCAGAATTCGATTCGGACTACTCAAAAGCAAACGAACTTTGTGAAGCGATAAAGAATCAAATCGAGCAGGTAATTAGCGAATATCCAAATATAAAGTATCTGATAATCGTGGGTGACGATCACATAATTCCTTTTTATCGCATAAGAGATGGAACAAAGGATGTTTTTACCGTTATAACTGGATTGCCTGATGAAGGTGACTACAGTTTAATTAGTCTTCCATCGAATTCAGTAAAAAAAGCATTATCCACCAACCACGTCTTAACTGACGACTTTTATGCACATTTGGCAGCAAGAAGAGTTCTGGCAGTAGGCAGGTTGGTAGAGAAACCTGACGAGATAATCAAAGCCATTGATATGTTCTTCAACTATTACCAGCTAACTCCGACAAGCGTCTTCGTTACCGGTTACGACTTCATGTACGACGGTAGTGAGGAATGCTTTGAGGAGTGGCGTAAAAGATTGGGTACTACTACAACTACAACATTCAAGTACAAAGACAAGGGCAAGAAGAGCTCAAACTACGCCAATCCCGGTGAAATTATATCTGAAATCTTCAACTCCTCTATTTCTGCTATCTTCCTTCATGCAAACTACGATGCGTTTGAAGTGCCTTCTGGTATTAGTGTAAAAAGAGAGTACTTAGGAGTGGAAGAGATCAGGACTTTAAATGGCTCGATTATTTACACCATGGGCTGTCATGCCGGCTTAACCATTCCAGAGATAAATGATTTGTCACAAACCGTTCTTTCAAATGGAACAATAGCGTACATCGCACCTACTGGCTATGGACTCGGTGGTGTAATCACTATTGCAGGGCATGAGAAGATCCTTGAATATGTTACGAAGCGGATAGCAAGCGGTGAGGAAGTCGGCTTTGCTCTGATGAATGCAAAGAACGATTACTATTTGGACAATTTTAACCAGGATAAGTTGGATGAGAAGGTTATTAGGAGCTTAACGCTCTATGGATTCCCAATGTATGCTGTCAGGCTTGGATCGTCATCCATTGCCGCCCTGAGTGAAGATGCGGAGTTAGAATTAGAAGAGCATTCAATAAAAGACCTTGCTTACACGGTTACAAACACTACTCTTGAAGAGGCAACGTTAATATTAAAGCCGTCCTTCACGGTTTACGAAACCGAAAATGGAACCTATTACAGTTATGAGGGCTACACTACCGAAGCAGGAATGCCTGTTCTGCCAAAAGCTACCTGGTATTTTATACGTGGTGAGAAGGAAATCAGGGGAATAGCATTGAGAAGTGCATCATTTGAAGTGAATGAGACGAGATTAGCAATTGAAACCTTTGCCGTTTCTGATGGGTCTGGTAGTGAAAATGAGCTTAGAGGTTGGTATCCCTCCATTCCCTTTACGCTCAATACGATTGAAGACCGGCAGGGCATTGTAACCGCTTCTGCACAGTACAAGTACACCGAGTGGCCAAAAAAGGGTATTATCAGGCTGTTCAATGAGATTGTGCTTGATATCTTCCGCGTTCCTGTGGATGCAGAGAAGGAGAAGCCGGTGGTGAACGTAGATATTGATAAAGGTGTCGTTACGGTTGAGGACCCCGCGGGTATTTACGATGTTCTCATTACTTATCAGGATTCTGGAAATAATAGTTGGGAAAGTAAGAGTTTGGGGCATAGCGAGAGTGAAAGGAAGAGTGTGGAATACGGCATACCGTTGAACAATACCGTGTTCTTCGTCCAAGCCATAGATGTAAATGGCAATGTGAAGATTGATGATAATAACGGAGATTATTACGCATGTTGAAATTTGTTTTGGGCGGAGAGTATCTGATTTTTATATGTTGCTTGCGACAAAATAAAAAAGATAGGAATTGCTACTTTTCCTATTTCCTATCTTCCTATTTTATAATCCAATGCCATTTATCGTTATCGCACATCAACCGCCGAAATTCGGCAGTCCATATCCATATTCATTGTCCTTTTG
>QMVO01000215.1 GCA_003661125.1 Methanosarcinales archaeon | reverse complement strand
TCTTTATAAACCCTATCAGAAAGAGCCTCTCTTAACTCTAAAAGCCCCCAATTGCTCGTATAAGATGTATAGCCTTTTTCCAATGAGAATATGCATGCTTCCCTTATACTCCAGGGCGTTACGAAGTCAGGCTCTCCAACACCGAGGGAGATCGCCCCTTCCATCTGCTGTGCGACATCGAAAAACTTCCTTATCCCAGAACCCTCCAGTCCTTTCACCCTATCTGCTATTATCTCAGACCTCATGCTTTTTTTCTTTTTCCTTGGTAACACAGGTTTCCTTTTTGTGAAAAAAGTTTTGACATTGGGATGTTTAGAGTGTCACTGCTAATCTTTTTCCCTTCTCCTCCTCTTCGTATATCTTTCCATTCTCTTTATAAGACTTCAATAAAAAATGCGTCACTGTGTTACGAACCTGTTCCAGAGAGGATATCTTCTCTGCAACGAAATAAGCAACCTCGCGCATTGTATTCCCCTCCACCAATACCGAGAGGTCATACTCGCCAGAAACCAACCGCACGGATTTTACTTCCGGAAATCGTGAAATCCTTTCCGCAACGTTATCATAGCCCGCGTTCCTTTCAGAACTGACTTTTACGTCTATTAATGCTTGTACGGTCTCTATTCCTGCTTTATCTGGATTTATCACTGCTTTGTATCCCTTTATCACACCTCTGTCCTCCAATTCCGAAATGCTTTGCTTCACTTCCTCTTTCTCCATCCCGACCATCTTCGCTATCTCTTCGTCGCTTATCCTCGCATTGTCCTCCAATATCTTCAGTATTTCCTCTTCTTTCCCTCTATCCTTCTCTTTCATACCCTTATTCTCTTTACACTCTTCTTAAGTTATAAGTATGATTCGATTTCAAGATAAAAAGCTTGCTGAAAGAGATGCCATCGATTATTTTTTCATATGCGGGCGGGGCTATAAAATAAAAATAACCCAGATAAGCAGGGTAGCGCATCTTGCAAGCTCGTTAGAAGCACCCATCACATCCCCACTGATTGCACCAAATTTGTTCTTCGCAATGTAAGAAACGACCCCGGCGACTCCGATGCCTGTGAATACCATAAAGAAACGAAAAGAAAAATTAGTAAAAATTAAAGCAATAAGGATAGAGGAAACAAGAGCAATTATGTATTTGGATTTTGAGCACGAATTTATAAACAAAGCGCCTATTCCTACATTAACATCAGACCCTTTACCGAGTAAAATACAAGTATTCATGCTTATCTTTGCAGAAACCTCTGCGATTACGAAAACGGAAGTAAAATGGTAAAATGAGAATAAATCAAAGGTGGCACACACTGTTTCAATGGCGAAAAAAGTCGATAGGAGAAGAAAGATAACAGAGAACAACCCCGCTATTCCTATTTTCTCATCCTTCATCGCCCTCCTCTTTTCTCTTCTGCCTCCGCTTGCCATTATTCCATCGAAGAAATCTGCTAAACCATCCAGATGGATTAAACCCGTAACAAGGTAAATAGCAAGTATGACCATCAAAGCAGCAATTTCAGGTGCCGGAGCTAAGAATCCAAAAGAGACACAAGCTACCGCGGCAAGAAGCAAGCCGATCAATAACGCGACAAAGGGGAAGAGGTAACTGCTAACTGCTATTTCTTCTATTCTTACTTCTTTTCTTACGGGTATTTGAGTTAAGAAACTGATTATGTCAAGCACTGTTTAATTTATATTTTGAGTTAAAGCTATATAATGGATACAAGCATATAGAATCATAGGAGGAAAAATAAAAATGTCTTTTGGCTGGATAATAGGGGTAGTATTTGTGGCATTGGTTATATTAGCGTCGTCAATAAAGGTAGTGAAAGAATACGAGCGAGGCGTAATCTTCAGACTTGGACGTTTGGTAGGCGCAAGAGGACCCGGGCTGTTCTTTATCATACCCATCTTCGAAACAATGGTAAAGATAGACTTAAGAGTGGCTGTCTTCGACGTCCCACCGCAAGAGGTCATAACCCGCGATAACGTCACCACACGAGTGAATGCGGTCGTCTATTACCGCGTGCTTGACCCAGAAAAGGCTGTGACCGCGGTAGAAAGATACGATTATGCCACCTCTCAGATTGCGCTGACCACAATAAGAGGCGTGATAGGTCAGGCGGAACTGGATGAATTGCTTTCTGAACGCGACAAGCTAAACAAACGGTTACAGCACATAATTGACGAAGCGACAGATCCCTGGGGGATAAAAGTGTCTGCGGTGGAGATAAAAGATGTAGAGCTGCCAAAAGAGATGCAACGTGCGATGGCAGCACAGGCAGAGGCGGAAAGGAATAAAAGAGCTCGAATTATCACTGCGGATGGCGAGTTCCAGGCGTCGAAGAGAATCGCAGAAGCTGCGAGCGTGCTTCAAAAAGAGAAAGGCGGTATGTTCATTCGTACATTGCAAACAATAAAAGAGGCAACAGAGGAAAAAGCTACAACTGTCGTCATTCCATTCCCCATAGAAATGCTCGCTGCTTTGGGATACCGGATCGAGACAAGCTCCAAATCCGAAGAAGAAACAGCGAAACAAACTGAATAAAATAAATAACAAATAACTTTTTATTCACTTTGTTCAAACTTTCTTTTAGAAAGTTTGATGGGGAAGCAGTTCTTAGAAATAACCGAGAAAGAAGAAGTAGAAAAGGTAATCGCAGATCTCTGCGTGAAACTGGCGAAAAAAATCGCCGCTGAGAAGCAGATAGTGAAAATAGAGGAAGCACTCGGTAGAATTGCTTCCACCGATATTTTTTCCCCGCGCAATATCCCACCCTTCGATCGCTCTACGATGGACGGCTATGCCGTTGTAGCCTCCGATACATTCTATGCCGATGAAAATAATCCTTCTACGTTGATTATAAAGGGCTATATCCAGGCAGGTGAGTCCCCATCGCAATCGGAATGCTTAGAAAAGGGCTATTGCATAGGTATAGCTACCGGTGCACCGATTCCAAAAGGAGCGAATGCGGTCGTAAAAGTGGAAAATGCGCAAGAGTACAGGGATAAGGTGAAGATATATAAGCCCGTAGCTCCTGCGGAAAACATCATGCCCGCGGGCTCAGACATAAAACAAGGAGAGAAGATATTAAGAGATGGAACCATCTTGACGCCGAGAGAGACCGGTGTTCTGGCTGCTTGTGGGATATATGAAGTTTTTGTTCGCAAAAAGCCGTCAGTGACAATTATATCCACAGGAAACGAATTAGTAGCGCCTGGAGAAGACCTTAAACCCGGTAAGATATACGACGTCAATGCACAAACACTCAGGGATTCAGTTATAGGCTGTGGCTGCGTTCCTTTATTCCTTGGAATAGTTCCGGATAGTCTGGAAGAGATATCAACGAAGCTCAAGGAATCGCTTGCCACCGGTGCTGACGTGATAATAATTACGGGAGGGACCTCTGCGGGTGTTGGTGACGTGCTGCCCACGGCAATAGAAGGGCTTGGCGAGATTGTCGTGCATGGCGTTGATATAAAACCTGGAAAGCCCTTCGTGCTCGGGATGGTCCAAGAGAAGCCTATATTTGGCTTGCCCGGTAATCCAACTTCTGCATTGATTTCCTTCAACCTTTTCGTTAATCCTTTGCTGCGTACAATATCGGGCAATCATTCGCACAATCGAGAGGAGGTAAAAAGGCGAATAAAAGCGAGGGCAGCGCTTAGGATTTTTTCCGAGCACGGGCGTAATGAATATGTGCTTGTAAAGCTTGCGAAAAAGGAACAAACACCAAAAGAAGGCTTCGTGTATCCTATCCTCTCTGGCTCTGGTGCAATTACAACTCTATCAAATGCGGATGGATATATATTCGTAGAGAAAGGGAAAGGAATAATAGAGGAAGGCGAAGAAGTAGAAGTTGAACTTTTGCATCATCTCTTCACTCCGCCTTATGTATTTGCTCAATATTAAGTGGTAAAGTAAAATATAAAATCATGCATATTACCCAAATTTGCACATACTGCTCTCTCAGCCATTTTCAGTTTTTGGATTCCACCTTTTATTGAGCAGGTTC
>QMVO01000214.1 GCA_003661125.1 Methanosarcinales archaeon | reverse complement strand
TGTAGCGGGAGATAAAATTAAGAAAAATTGGCGATATTGTGCTTTCGGCGTGATTTGTGGCTACAAACACGCCAATTTTTGGCGCAACAGAGATGATTATGGGTTAAAAAGAAGAGTTACGGTATTTAAATTTAATGGTCTAATATGTCTCTTATCCCTTTTTATATCAACAAATGAATTTTTCCATAACTTAAAAACCTTGTCATCAATTCCATACCTCTTCCAGGCATCAGCTCCAAGTTTATGTTCAGTAAGCGCTCTGGATACACCAGCCGCAAGTCTATCCGCTATATGTAAAAGGAAAAGATTAGATGTATCAGGAAATGTTCCAAACCCCTCTCCGTTATGATGTTTACAAACACCCTCCCACGTTTGATTTTCTATTCTCACATGCTTATAAACTAAATCGGGATGAGTATGCGGGGCTACTGCTCCTTTCGCTCCTGGAAGTTTTGTATTTTCACATAATTTTAATATATCGTGTATCTCTGGCACGAGTTCACTTTTCATACTTTCCTACATCGGTTTTAAGTTATAAAAAAACTTCTCTTTCATTATCGCCAATAATACACGCGATGCTTTATCTTGTCTTCAGCTTTTACAATTTATTATACCATATTCCTTATTGTAATTCACATCTGCATACCAACGCTCCTCTTTAAGTAAACACTTATCCACAATGTAGAGTGGAACTCTCACAATATATCGTATCGCTTCTGCTGGATTGGAGAGCTTGTCTATTTCCTCTTTAAAGTCTAAGGGAATTACCTCAATGGTAGGGAATCTCTCTTCTCGCGATTTCGCCAATTTCCGTAATGTGTTCCACTCGTCGCTCAATTGTAGCGTCTGGATACGCCATAAATTCACCCGCAAATAACGCAAACTATCCTGAATATTACCCATTTCTTTTTTTAACTCCTTTAACATCTCCTCCTTGGGATATTGCCGTTCGACAAGCGTTTTTATCATTCCTTCCGTAATTTCTTTACCATTAATCTCTTGGTCTTGAACAATTTCGTTAGCACGCCTCATATTGCCCTCCCCGTAAATCTTAAAGCTCTCTTCGCTGGGTTCATAAATAAATACGTCCACCACGCCCCTCTTGCCCCTACGGTTGACCCTCCCCATTCTTTGAACTAATGCATCAATAGGTGCGAGCTCGGTATAAAGAGCATCATAGTCTATATCCAAACTTACCTCAACTACTTGCGTTGTAACTGCTATGAAACCACGTGATAGCTCTGCATGTTTTATTATTTTATCTTCTTTCTCTCGTCGGTCACGCTCTATAAATCTTGAATGATAAAGTATTATGTCATCGCTTCGTATCACTTCCTTCAGCTCTTTATACATCTTCATGGATTTTTCTACCGTATTCAAAATAACAAGGGTCTTCTTGCCTCTCTCATAATCCCTTCTTATGCTTTGTATCGCATTCTCAATGGGCGTATCTATAAAATGTATCCTGTGCCGAGAAAGTTTGTCATAATTCTCTTCCTGAATGAGTGGTCTCTCCCCTATGACCCCCTCTAAACCCTCCTTCAAATAATCAGGAAATGTAGCACTCATGAATGCAAATTTAGCACCTCTTTCTTTTAGTTCACTGACCAAATTTAAAATAAGCGCCGTCGTATATGTATCATAGGAATGAATTTCATCGAATATCACGGCAGAAAAAGCTGCATTTTGTTCTATATCCTCCCAATGATACCAGTTAAAGCTTGCAAGTAATAACTGGTCAATTGTAGCAACTGTCACAGGTTCCATAAAAGTTGATGAAAGGAGTTTTTTACTCTTATATTCTTCAGTCCCCCAACCACTCTCTTCCGCAATCCTCAATGCAGCAGTTCCATGAGAAATCCCCACCATGTCACCGAAGATTCTTTTCATCCTCAAATACATGGCGTTACTCGTAACCCGAGTTGGGAGCAGGTATATCAGTTTTCCGCTATTTAAATTCCTGTCTACCCAGAGTAACGCAGCTTCCGTTTTGCCCTTCCCTGTTGGGATTCTAATAAAAACATCTCCCTCAATGTCTCTTATCCTGTTTTGAAAATCATACCATCTAAAACTTCTGTTTGCCTTTTTCACTGCTCTTTCCGTTCTTTCTGCAATATTCCCCCCTGAGTATTTGTAATCAATATTCGCACTCGCTAACCAGTCAGAATAATGAAGGGCTGATACAAAGAGTGAGAATATTTCGCGTGTTTTCGGGGGTACACGATATAAATCCTTAACACGTTTGAGGAGGTCTCTGGCAATCCCTAATTCAGGTTCGTTTAAACTGAACGGATATTCCTTTCCTGTTCTTTCCTCGTGGATGATTGGTAGTTTACGGTAAAATCTCTTCGCTTCTTCTACGCAGTATCTCCCCTCAAACTCCATATCACTCCGATCGCTATAAAGATTATCATAGAACGGTCTATGATGCGACATAACAGCCAAAGATTCATAATGTATCCCGTCCAGAGGAGGAACAGCGGCGTAAATAAAAGGGAGAGAAAGAAGTGCATGAGGTGTTCCCTTGCTTTTGTCCCGTATATGTATATGCCTCTGGAAGTCCATACTCGCTTTTCCTATATCATGTAGATATACGGTAGCAAAGAGTCTGGATTTGAGCTCTTCAGCGCTTACCCCCGCTAATTCCGCAACTCTGCTAATGTTACGCTCATGCCAGTCAAAATATTTGAGAAGAAAAGATATTGCTTTACCTGTGTGTTCCTCGATAGTCTCTTCGGGTTTGGATTTTGCTAAAATCTCAGAACATAAAGAAGTTTCTCTCACCGTCACTCCATCCCCTTATTTTGGTGAATTTCAATCCGAGGTTATAGACGTGCGTGAATATGCGTAGTTCTTTCTCTTTTCGTACCCCCTTTTTATACTCAAACCTGGTAGGGATTTTGAAAGTTTGCGGGATTTTGAAAGGTGCACCAGAAGGGACTTCTTCAAATTCATACTCTTCTTCTCTATAATCAAATGGTAGCACTGTATGCCTGTAACAGGCGTCTATTTCTGCTTCTTTTAAATCAACCGTTTCTATTGCACCATATCTAATTAAAATAAGCTCGTCGCTCCTGCCCAAAGTGAGCGGATATACAGGGTTGAAAAATGCCTCTTTAAGTTCGTCACACTTATATCTCGGTTGAGGAGCGAAATAAAGCCAGTATATGGGGTTATATAGAATTTCTCTGGTTATGACCGCGCTTTCATCTTTACCACTCTTTGGCTTTATAATCTTCCATAAATCCTTTGCTGTACCTCCAAGGCTTTCCATCACAATCCCGACCAGCACAGAGTCATAAAGTTCCTCTAACTCCTTCTCCTTCAGACCTATTGCTGCACCCATTAGACCAATAAGCGTAGTTTTAGGAGGAAAAGAAGCAGTCCTTTGGTATTTCATCTCTTTGGGGAAAGGAAAAGAATTAAAATCACCTTCGATATATAAGCGCAGAGCTTGCATTTTGTTTAGAAATTCGCACTTTTTACGTCTGCCTGCATTTTGTCAATCGCCTCTCCTACGCTGGTTATCTCTGCACCTATTTCTTCAGCCCACTCTTTGAGCTCTTTTTCGTTATCCGGGAAGTTCTGCCGACTCCCAATTATCAATTTCTGAATGTCCAGTTTGTAATCCCTTACAACTTCATCCAGGGCATCAATATCCAATTTGTATTGGTTATCTTCAAATTTTATAGCCAGTGTATTCAGGAAAATTGGAACTTTCTTTGTCATCCTCGCGTATATGATGAACCGAGGGGTCATGTCTATTAATAATCGAGTCCGGCGTCCTCCACCCCGAAGATATTTGATGGCTTTAAGCAGAAGAGATGCCCTTCTCCTACGATTATCAAGCTGGACTTCTCCTTCCTTCTCCTCGCCCACTATTTCATAAGATTTCCATTTCCCCACCCGGTCTAATTCAAGGAGTAGAGTAGTACGAAAGACATTGTTCGTTATTTCTGTTTCAAACATACTTCCTCTGTGTGCTTTCTCTAAAATCTCTTTCTTAACTTCCTCAATGTCTCTGTTCCCTATTTTCACACCCAGTAGCTCGG
>QMVO01000213.1 GCA_003661125.1 Methanosarcinales archaeon | reverse complement strand
CTACCCTGACGTACCCAAAGTAAAGTTGTTAGATGAGAAAGCATCCAAACCAGAACGCACATCGAACTTCACCGCGAAGTTTTTACAAGCCGTAAAAGAGGCTTTAGGCATAGAGCCAACACCAGAAGAGATTTTTTATTACATCTATGCTGTTCTTTACTCGCCTTCTTATCGGAAACGTTACGAGGAATTTCTGAAGATAGATTTCCCAAGAATACCGTTGCCTGCAGATTATGAGCAGTTCAAGCAGTTGAGTGAACTGGGTAAGGAACTCGTAGAACTGCATTTGCTGAAGCACCCTTCATTGAACGATACAGAAATAGGGTTTCCAGTGAGGGGTTCAAATGTAGTGGAGAAAGTGAGGTATGATGTAGAGAATGAACGAATGTATTTCAATAAGGTGCAGTATTTTGAAGGTATTCCAAAAGAGGTGTGGGAATACCGAATAGGCGCGTATCAGGTAATGGAGAAGTATTTGAAGGATAGAAAGAAGCGTAGATTATCTCCAAAAGAGATAGAGCATTATATGAAGGTCGCGAAGGCGATTGCGAGGACGATGGAGGTGCAAAAAGAGATTGACGAAGTGTATAAGGGCGTTGAGAAGGTGAATTAAGCAAAACACTCCACATCCGTAGCCTTTATGCACCCCCTCCTCTATATGTGCGTAATCAGGAATATCTGCTTGAACTTCTTTGAAAGCGCGCTCAACGCCAGAATAATACTCTTCTTCCATCAGCATATCCAAATTTTCCCCGAATTTCGGCAGTTGCCATTTTTTATATCTCACAACTTATATTTGTTATTGACTACATATGCGAATAGCTAATCAAATACCCCCGTTTACTGGAAATAGTGGCAAAGTTTGTTGATAGAAAGTCTATGATTATTTATACTCTGAAACTCAGGTTATTAATAAAAACCGAGCGATGGAATCGGCTTTCGTAGTTGCTGGAACGCAGAGTGGAGTGGGAAAAACTATGGTCTCTATCGGGCTTATCTCCGCCTTACGCCGCCGGGGGTATAATCCCCAGCCGTTCAAGGCGGGTCCCGATTTCATAGACACGAGCCTGCATATGCTCGCCGCGGGAAAACCCTCGAGGAACCTTGACACATTCATGCTGACCCGTTCTGCGGTTATTCAGTCATTCAGGAAAAACGCCTCGGATGTAAACGTGGTGGAAGGAGTTATGGGACTCTTTGATGGTGCTTCGGCAGCTGCGGGAGGAGAAGGAAGCACGGCAGATCTTGCCAAACTGCTGGACATTCCGGTCGTGCTTGTCGTTGATGCATCCAAGCTTGCAGGCAGTGTTGCTGCTCTGGTTCATGGCTACAAGACCTTTGACCCCTCGCTTAAGTTCGCAGGCGTCATCTTGAACGGCGTAGCAAGTGAAAGGCACGGAAAGCTGCTCAATACCTCTTTAAAAGGAATCACAAAGGTATTCGGCGCTATTCCCACAGAAGAATCGGTTAAAATACCGGAGAGGCACTTAGGACTTTTCATGTCTCACGAAGTTGATCGCACTCTTTTGAATGACTTCTCAAAGCTCATAGAAGAGAATATAGACATGGATACTTTGCTTGAAGCGACAAAGATTGAGATTCAAAGTCCGGAGCCAGAGTTTCGAATAAGGGCTGTTGATGGCGTCAGGGTAGGAGTGGCGATGGATGAAGCGTTCTGTTTCTATTATCCGGAAAACTTAGAACTCATGCGCGATTTTGGTGCCGAAATTACAACTTTCTCTCCAATTCATGATTCTTTACCTGATGCGGATGCATTCTACATAGGTGGCGGCTACCCGGAGATTTATGCACCACAATTGGAGGAGAACGCAGCACTAAGAGAGGCGCTCGTGGATGAGATTCGGCACGGTTCTCCGTTATACGCAGAATGTGGAGGCTTGCTTTACTGCCTTGAGCAGCTCGAAAGCAGGGAGATGCTGGGCTTATTTAAGGGTTCGGGAAGGCTCACAAAAAGACTTCAAGCAGTGGGATATGTCGATGCTATCTCAGTAAGAGACTGCCTTCTATTCCAAAAAGGTGCGAGATTCCGCGGTCATGAGTTCCACTACTCAACGGTGAGTGTCAATACCAGCACAGCTGAGGATTTCGCCTACAAACTTCTTAAAGGCAGGGGAATAGAGGGTAAGAGAGATGGGATATGGAGAGATAACGTGCTTGCATCATACACGCACCTTCACGCTTTGGGGAATAGGAAAGCTTTCCTACATTTCCTGGAGGCTGCGATGTGCTGAGGGTTCCACACCTGAGCAACCTCGCGGGAGAGAATCTATATTCAAGGAAAGATAAAATGATGATGAAGAAAAGGATAATGGTGCAAGGCACGGGGTCGGGAGTAGGCAAAAGTGTAATTGTGGCTGCGCTTTGTCGCATATTCACACAAGATGGCTACGAGGTCGTACCGTTCAAATCGCAGAATATGGCTCTCAACTCGTATGTTACTAAAGACGGTCTTGAAATAGGAAGAGCACAAGCATTTCAAGCTTTTGCCGCTCGTAAGGAGCCGACAGTGGAGATGAATCCTATCTTGCTGAAGCCTTCAAGTGACACCGGCGCCCAGGTTATCGTGCGCGGCAGGCCAATAGGTAACATGACGGCAAAGGAATACCATAACTTCAAGCCAAAAGCGCTGAACCTCATAAAGGAATGCTTTGTGAAACTCGAACGTGAAAACGACATCGTGGTGATAGAGGGTGCGGGAAGCCCGGCTGAAATAAACCTTCGTGAGAACGACATCGTGAACATGAGCATTGCAAAACTTTTGGGCGCGCCAGTGCTGCTCCTTGGAGACATAGACAAAGGAGGTGTATTTGCATGGATTGTAGGAACACTCGAACTGCTTGAGGAGGAAGAAAAAGAATTGGTAAAAGGTATTCTGATAAACAAGTTCCGTGGGGACATGGACATACTCAAGCCAGGGCTGGAATTCCTTGAGAAAAGAGTCGATAAACCAGTGATAGGCGTTATACCTTATTTTCAAGATATAAAGATACAGGAAGAGGACTCTGTTTCGTTGTCGGTAGAAAAAGGGAAGAAGAGTTTGAGAGGAGAAGAAAAGGGAATAACAATAGAAGTCGTTTACCTGCCGCACATATCCAATTTCACGGATTTTGATGCCTTAGAAGCAGAAGATGACGTTTCGCTGCGATATGTGGGCAAGGGGGAAAAAATAGGCGAGCCTGATGTGATAATTATACCCGGGTCGAAGAATACGATAAGCGACCTGTTGTATCTTAAAAACAACGGATATGCATCGCAGATAGTGGAGAGGGTAAGGAGCAGGAAGTGCGTTGTTTTTGGAATCTGCGGCGGTTATCAGATGCTCTGTAATACCATAATAGACCCAGAAGGTGTGGAATCAACACTTAGAGAGATAGAAGGACTTGCCCTGCTGCCCGCTGTAACCATATTTGAGACGCATGCACAGAAAATGACGAATCAGGTGCGGGCGATAGCAGATTTGGAGTTCTATAAAGGAGAAATAGCGGGGTATGAGATACACATGGGAAGAACTTATTTCTCTAACGGCGAAACAAAAAAAGCCTTTACGATATTCGAGCGTTCTGAGAAGAAGGTTATGGATGACGGAGGTGGTGCTGTTTCTTCTGATGGAAACGTCATCGGGACTTATATACACGGGATATTTGACAATGATGTCTTTCGTCGAGCTTTTCTGGACTACATAAGAGTGAGAAAAGGGCGGTCTCCGTTGAGCATAAGCGTAAGCAAAAGCAACGACAAAAGTGAAAACATGAGTGGAATTGATTGGGAATCGGAATATAATAAATTAGCAAACCTTGTACGGGGTAGTATTGATATGAATAAGATATACGAAATCATAAATTGTACAAGATAAATCATGCCCGGGACATACTACAACGCAAAATTCGTTCGCTGATCCAAAACTCACCATTCAACGTTCAAATACCCTTTCGACATCATTCATCCAGGAGGCATTCGTAGGTAAATAAACAAGTTCTATCGCCTGTCCGTTCAACAATTCTGAGAGTTTTTCCTAACTTCCCATTTGGGCATAAGGTTAGAAAGGGATGAATGCATAGTTATTTTCGACGAGGTGACCAAAATGCCCAACGAAAGGGAAAATTACGAAGGCATAGTGAAGAGAGGGGT